>JAITII010000114.1 GCA_031279515.1 Deltaproteobacteria bacterium | reverse complement strand
ATACACCGGCACAGTTATATCCACCACTAGGAACAATAGCTATTATTTCAGAAGGGTGGGCGACACCATTCCTGATGAAGACCAGGCGACTTTGGACGCCAAAAAGACCTCTTACGGCATCAGCGCCTTTGTTAAGGCGGCCAGAGCAGTGCATTTTAAGACAGGGGAAAAAATAGGTATCTGTCAGGCTGCCCATACGAACCAAGGCGGCTACTTTTCCGGCAACTGGCTCAATTACGTGACCCAGACCCGTATGGACGTCATAAGGAAGATACTCTATGGCGGCACGCGGCGGGTGGACAACAATAACCAAACCCTCTTGGAGAGCTCTTACGTGCCTATGGATTCCCATGTTTGGGGAACGGACGTAATGGCGGACAACCGCTGGTCAACGGATACGCCTCTTACTAACTACTACGACATCTCTAAATATACCCCCTTTCCCAAACCCGTAACGGACGGGGCCCACTATTTTGCCCGGGTGCGCAATACCCAACGTCAATCAAATCAACCCGACAGTGCGGTCAAACCATGGCCGACCTTAGAGTTCGTCTTGGACGCTAAACTGAACATGGGATCTAGAACCCTTTTCAAAAGCCATATTGTCCCTACAGGCAAGGGAAGATACTATGACTGGGTCCTACAGGAATCCCCCAACCCTGGCACACAAAACTTTAATGACAGCAGTTGGGTCAAAAATGTCAACGTAATAGTAGAAGTATGCAGAAAAAATTACGTAGGGGAAAATGAAAATTGCTTTGAATATCCCAATGGAAACGTAAAACCCATTGGGCTTCTACAAAAAAATGGGCAAAACGACCAAATGGTCTTCGGACTTCTCACAAACACATATACCAGCACCACTAGAAAGCAAGGCGGTGTCATAAGAAATCACATTGATAAGATGGAAAAGTCCATAGACCTTAATACTGGTATAATTAGACAGGGAGGGCTCATCGCAGCCATCGATTCCCTTACCATAGCAGGTCATAATGATTATCCTAGCTACACCTTTAACAGTGCCATTTCCTGGGGAAACCCCATGGGTGAGATGCTCTTTGAAGCTGTGCGCTATTTTGCAAGGATTGCCCAGGGCCCCAGCCCCTCAAGTCCCATGCAGCCAACTGCTGACTACAAGCCTGGTAGCGAAGATAACTTTACTTCCTATCTCTGGAACCCTTTTGGAACAGGGGCTCGGCCCAAACCCCCCTTCCCTGCCAACTGGAATAGTGGAACTCTGCCAACCCTCGCGGAAGCGGATTGCGCTAAACCCATCATCCTTTTAATAGGTGAAACAGACAGCGACTTTGATGGCGACAATAAGGTAAATGGGTCAAATGACCTAACCCGGCCAATACTATCAACTATTAACTCTGCCAACGCTTCTGCCCTCCCTAATTTTAATCTTACGACGTATCTCCAAGCAATTACCAATCAAGAGAAGTTTAATGATGGGACCAGATATTTCTACCCCGCAAGCTATAGCGACGACTGCAAGGCCAAGACTTTAACCTCCCTTTCTCAGGTAAAGGGCATGTGCCCCAATAACCCGGCCTTCGAGGGTACCTACAGCTCTTCTGCAGTAGCCTATTATGCCCACACCCACAACTTCTCCACCGGGGCAAACGAGATGCCCATAGACATCTATGCAGTCACTATGAGCGTCTCTTTCCCAGCCTTAGATTTCCCTGTCTATAATGCTGACGGGACAGTGAGAAAAAAGATCTCCATCCTGCCCGCTTCCATGAGCTGGAGGGATGTAAGCACCACCCGCAACCGCATCATAGGTTTTGTGAATTACTACATCCTGGAGTGGGTAACGGATACAAGAGGCACCCCTTACCATGTTAAATTCAAGGTCAATTATGAGGATGCTGCCCAGGGGGCCGATAGTTTTAGCGGCTCTGACTGGGATATGGATATCTTGATGGAGCATTCCATTGACCTCGTGACAACGGCCGCAACCAGCACCAGTAAGCGCACCACAACCACGGTGCCCTTATCTACCCAAACCTCAGGGGCCTTAAAGGTCAAAGGGGGAACCTATTATTATTTCAAGACCCCTAACAACGACACCTTCGCCATAGAGCCCTCCGAGGTGGTGGGCCTTGTCATCTCGTCCTGGAAGGCGCAAGCCGCCTCTACCCTGGCTCAGATGATGGGCTATACCATTAGCGGCACTACCCACGATGGCACCTATATGGACTATGGACACAGGAACCGCGGAAGTGGTACCACTTGTACTGCCTATGATGCTGGAACTACCATTGGCAAATACGGCACGCCTAAAACCTGCAACTGGCCGGCTGGCTACGGCAGCACGACAGCCAACGGCACAGGTTGCCTTACGGCATTTGGCACCTGCCCCGGCTTGGGCAACTCCGACACTCCAAGAGCAAGTTACGAGGTGTGGAGGACCTTTGAGTTCAATAACGATCTCTCCACTGTTGGCGAATACCTCCCCAACCCTATGTATCTGGCTGCCAAATACGGCAACTTCACCGACTATAACCGCAATGGCCTCCCAGATGCCGGAGAGTGGGAAGGTACCGACGGAAAACCCAGGGGCTACT
This sequence comes from Deltaproteobacteria bacterium, assembly GCA_031279515.1. Taxonomy (GTDB): domain Bacteria; phylum Desulfobacterota; class Desulfarculia; order Adiutricales; family Adiutricaceae; genus JAITII01. The sequence continues at coordinate 29,256 of JAITII010000114.1, read as the reverse complement.
TCGAAGCTAAAAATATATCCGATCTTCCTGCGCAGCTGGAGGCGGCTTTCCGTGACATAGCCCGCTCCATAAGCACGGGAACAGCCACCTCGGCCTCCATCGACACTATACTGGGCGGCGGAGTTTCTGTACAGACGCTCTATTACCCGCAATATGTCAACCCCGCCAATTCCACTCAAACTGTCCGCTGGGTGGGCTCGGTCTTTGGATTGTTCGTGGACAAATGGGGAAACTTGCGTGAAGACTCAAATGGAGATGGAATCTTAACCACGAAAAATCTAATTGACGGCACTGAGGGTGACTATATTATCACCTTCAGCAGCACCAAAACAGAGACCGCTTCTCCGCCCAACTGCTATTCCTTTGGGAATTTTATTAGCCGCTGCGTGGATGTATACGGTAACAACAAAAGTATTGCTGTCTTACCTGGCACCAGGGGACACCCCATCAGCATCCATCAGATCTCCCCACTCTTTGACACGGGCTATTGGCTCTCTAGATTGGATAACACTAAGATCTTATCTGGCCCAAGGCCTACAAACTCTTTAGCCACTATATCCAATGGTCAAAGACGCATCTTTTACGGTAAACCTACAGCCAATCCTCAAAAGCCCACCCTGGCTATTTTTGATAATTCCGCCGCCACCTTGGCAGATCTAAACAATCTCCTCTTGTACGACAATTACCTGGATCAGCTGCCAGATAGCGGTACTAAAGCACAAGCTACAAAGAGGTTGGTGGAATGGATCTTAGGCGTGGACTACACCTCATTCCGTTCCCGTCAGGTGGGGGACCCCTGGACCAACAACTCCACCTTAATCACCTGGCGCCTAGGGGATGTTATAAACTCCAAGCCTATCTTAGTGGGCGCTCCAATTTCCAACTACGATCTCCTCTATGGGGACAGGACCTATAACGAATACCGCAGCCTCCATGCCGGAAGAAGGCAAATGGCTTACTTCGGCGCCAATGACGGGATGCTCCATGCCATCAACATAGGTTTCTACGGTTCCTTACAGAATGGCCAAGTATCCTTTACAAAGTACGATCCCAAAGACCCCAGCGCCAAGGAGCATGAAATGGGAGCTGAGCTCTGGGGCTTTATTCCCACCTCGGTTCTGCCCCATCTACAATGGTTACCAGATCCTCAGTACGTCCATGCCTTTTACGTGGATCTAAAACCTCTCATCAATGACATCAAGTTGCCCTCTTCCTCCAGCGCTCCAAAACCCGGCTGCGTGGATCATCCTGAAAATGGCGACTCCTTGTGGAGGACCGTACTTATAGGAGGACTAAGGATGGGCGGAAGGCCAATTGAAACTCCCAACTCAGCTTCCGCCTTCGCCACCCATTATTATTCCGAGATCTTTGCCCTAGACATCACCTGTCCTGAAGAGGACCCCAAACTCCTGTGGCGTTTCAGCTCCCTGGAGATGGGCATGACCATAGGACTTCCCACTATCTTAAGCCATGATGGCAACTGGTATGCCGTCATTCCTTCTGGACCTATTACGGATACCCCGCAACCCGGGAACCCGTCAGCTGGAGTAAAACCATATGTGGAGTTCGGTTCTGACTCTCCTTATGCCGCTTATAGCAATCAAAAAGCTACCCTTTTTATCCTGAATGCTATAACCGGTGAGCCTATTACCACCACCAATTCCTCCGGCCAGACTATTCCCTTGGGCTTGCAGGCGACAGAAGAAAGGAGTTTCTTTAATAATCCTTTCCTGCCTAGGGCACAGATATCAGAGACCCCATGGACCAACCATACTGTGTACTATGGACTTACCCAAAGCCACAACCATTCAACTGGTATAGACAGCGGAGCAGTTTACAGATTGCAGACAGTTAAAGAAGATGGCACTCCTCTGCCTCCCCAAAGCTGGCAGCTTAGACGCTTCTTTTTTACCGACAGGCCAGTAACAGGGGCAGTGAACTCCTCCTATGACACCATGGGTAACCTATGGGTCTTCTTTGGAACTGGCAGGCTCTGGAGCGAAGATGACGTCCAACCCTGCACGGAAGCCAACACCACTGCTTGTAAAGATAACCATCAGCAGTACCTCTACGGCATAAAAGAGGAGCTAAACGCACAAGGTTTCTTGACCTTTAAAGATAGGACAGCGGATGCCAATAAATTAATTGACGTATCCGGCGTCAAAGTCTTCAGAGATGGCACTATTACTAACATTACCCCAACCACCTTGCTTACAAACGTCATAAGCGGCTCCACCACCTATGCCAACCTGTCAGGGACTATGAAGCAAGGAGCTGCCATAGGTTACAAGCGTAAATTGGAGATTGGGAAGCTCTTTACACCCTCACAGCCGCATAGCTATGAGATGATAATCACCCAGCCCAAGCTTTTCTCCATGGGCGGAGGCAAGAGCCTTATGGCATTTACCTCCTTTGAACCTAAGGAATCAGGTTGCGGTGACAATGGGGAAGGCTTCCTTTACCTGGTGGATACCTTCACTGGACTTCCTGAACCCTCCACCCACGACTCCTTCTATTCCACTGAAAACCCGCCTGCTCCCACTATCTCCAGAGAGGAAGTTTTAGGCGTGCTACAGACTGGTGAAGGAACACCAACTGAGGCCTTCGTAATAGTCTCTGCTGCAGGGGTAACAGTATCCGCCTCAGCGCCTGATGCTTCCACAGCTTCCGTCTTTTTGCCCCTGGAATCAGGAGCTAATAATAGGCTCACTTCCTGGAAGGAAGTCTTAAACATGGGCTTTTCCATGCCGCCCTCTGTGATATCCCAAGGCCTAGACGATTAAGCTAGACTTTAACCACTAAAAAAGCCCCCATAACCTGGGGGCTTTTTTTATGCCCAAAAACTGTAATAAAAATCCCTAAGCTTTAAAAAAATAACTAAAGATTTAGCTAAAATTTTTAATAGATAATAGGCAAAAAAATAAGCCTGCGCCCTTTTTTAAGTTTTTCCTTTTAGTAAAAGATAAAAAGCCTTAAGGCGCGCAGTATGAGTTTTTAGAAAAAAAAATTAGAGTACCCCCTCTAAAAATAGCTGATACAAAATACCCTTTACCCTCCACATGAGCGTTTACCTAAAAAGCCCTTAATCTTCTGTGCCAAGGGCCCTAAAGTCTAAGTTTAGCATAGGCTAATTCTCTCTAAGACCTTGCTAAAGGCTATTGATGCCAGCTTGAGGAATGTGGGACTTTGGTACTTTTACATAAAATAGTAAAAATATTTTTTATCTGTGTATTTTTAATATTTAAAATTTATTTTTTCATATATTTAATGCCATTTAACTAGATGTTTACATATTAATTATGGGAAAAAAATCTAATTTCTCCGGGGTGTTTTACGGATAATTTGCTAGTGATCAATTAATTTATATCAATTACCTTTACCATATAAAAAATATTACATAAATAGTACTACATTAATTGATTTTTATATTTATAACGGTTAGTATTTATTAATAAAGGGGACACCACTTTATATTGTGGGGTTCTTGGTATTGGCACCACATATCTTTGGTTTTTCTATAGAGGTTTTTATGAATTTTAAGTCCCTCATCTTAAATATGATGGCTATGTGTCTTATCGTCTTTTTTTCCTTGGATTTAGAGGCCGCAGGTGTCGAAGGTCCCGATAAAATGCGTTACCAGAAAGCCCCATTCCTTTCCTCTGCAAGCGTAGTTCCCCATGTCCTTATAGTTATCTCCAAGCATATCCAGATGTTCCAGCACGGATACCCCGGCCTTAGTGACATGGATGGAGACGGCCGGATAGACACGGGATTTAATCCCTCGGTGGAATATATAGGATACTTTGATCCTCGTTCCTGCTATGCATATAATGGCTCAACCTTTAAAGGCATGAATTATGAATACGCTTATGGCGACCCCAATGGCTACTTTTACAGGGCCGGAGACACCGTAGAAGATGATTCTGAAGCCCGTATACGTTCACAAAGGCCGGCTAATCTTCCCCTTTATGTGGTCTCACCCAGGTCCAGTACCGGCATCTGCCGCGGGGTCAAATCAGGAAACCAAAAGACCTTTTCCGGCAATTGGCTTAACTATGTTACCACAAGTAGGATGGATGCTATCCGCAAGATCCTCTATGGCGGCTCTCGTATAGTTGATACCACCACTGAAACCTTTCTCATAGGCTCCTACGTACCTCCTGACTCCACAGTGTGGGGCACAGAGGTGCGTTCCGACGATACCTGGGCGGAGATTACGCCCTTAAATGCTTACTATGATCTGACTAAATACACCCCCTTTGAAAAACCCCTTTCCAAAAAGGCCCACTTCTTTGGCCGGGGTAGTGATCTCTCGGCATCAAACCGCTTTCCTGCCTTAAGGGTCTTAAAAAACGCGGATATCTCCTCCTTTGATCTCCCCAATGGTAAAGACGGTGTCGGTGAAAAGATAAATACTACTCCCCCTTACGGTCGCTATTGGGACTGGGTCTTGGTAAATAGGCCTCTGCCGGATGATATGGTTTTAAAAAGATCTGTTGCACAAAAAAATATTGTCATATATCAAATAAAGGTGAAGGTATGCGACAAAAAAAACATGTCTTTGGGAGAAAATTGCTCTCGCTATCCCAATACCACCGACAGCTTAGACGATGATATCTTTAAACCAATAGGGCTCCTGCAGAGCTACGGGTCCGGTGCCAACCCAATGTACTTCGGCCTTATGACCGGAGGCTATAATACTAACATCGCCAATAATGGCGGAAAGCTCAGAAACCACGTGGGCCCTGTCTTTGGTGTGGGAAACTTTAGCAATAAAGACTTCGTTCCAGCGGTAAATGTCTTAACCGGTCAGGTGATAGATAAGGGGCTCATAAAAAATATTGATAACTTAAGGATCTCAGGGAGAAGCCTTACCCACAACCCTAAAAGCTGGGAAGGCGCGGGATATAAAAACACCTTCTCCTGGGGAAACCCTTTAGGAGAGATGCTCTATGAGGCTGTGCGCTACATGTCTCATGCCGAGACCCCAACATACGCCTTTTCCAACCAGGTAGATACAGACATTTCCGGTTCTTCCATCTTAGGACTCACGGCCTTTAACAGTGGGACTAGGAGCTGGAATAAATTGCGGCCTGTACTTTCAGGTAGCTCTTGCACCAAGCCGGTTATACTTCTCATAAGCGATATTATGACAGACTACGATGGTGATAATGTTGGTAAAGACTTAAATCTTGCGCCCCTTTTTACTGCAAAGGCTTACGCTTTAGGCGCAAACGATCTCCCCCAGGTCTATAATACCGCAAGCTACCTTGATACTATCTCCAAGCTGGAGCACTTTGATGTCACCGGGGAACTAAAATATTTCTATTCCACGGGTCCTTCCGACACCTGCTTTCCTAAGACTCTGCCCTTCGGCTTAAAGCAAGTATCCGGGATGTGCCCCAATGGTGCCAGCACCATGGGCACCTATAGCGCTGCTGCTGTAGCCTACTATGCCCATATCCACGACTTTTCTGACCCCAAAAATCCCAATAGTTCCCCTACTGGCGTTGACATCTACACAGTCACTATGAGTAGCGCCTTTCCGGAGTTGACCTTCCCAATAAGGGAAACCGATGGCCATGTGAGAAGCTCAATTTCCATCCTGCCGGTCAATATCACCTCCAAAAAAGCCAATACTGTCATGGGCTTTTTGAACTATTTCGTGGAGGAATGGGAGGTGGACAAAAACGGACTTACCTTCCATGCTTTAATAAAGGTCAATTTCTCGGATATAGATAAGGGCGATGACTGGGAAGGGGACGGCCAGGTTACCTATACCATAGATCTTTTGACGGATGGCTCTACTTCCCGTTCCAAAAGAGAGACGTTTTCAGTCAAGGTAGATAGCGGGGATCCCTTACTCACTAGGGATAAAACCTACTATAAATTTAAAAATCCGGATAATGCCAAGACCAAAAATGACTTTATCACCATAAAAGCCTCTGAAGTAAGGGGACTGCTTGTCTCCAGCGAATGGTCCGTCAGAGGCACCTATGTGGGAATGGCAATGGGTTATACCATCAGCGGGTCCACCCGAGACGGCACTTACTTTGATCTGACTATGAATACGCCCCCAGACAGTAAGTTCTTGACACCCCAGAACTGCCCCTATCCAGGGGCACCTTCAAAAGGCCCCAAGGGCTGCGGTAAAAAGATCGTAAACTTAGATCGTATGTCCCGTGTCTTTGCCTATAGCTTTCAGGCAAAATACAGTACCTCCCTTCCCAATCCTATGTATTTAGCAGCTAAATACGGAGGCTTTGATGACCACAATCTAAATGGCATCCCCGATGCAGGCGAATGGGAAGGCTCTGATGGTAACCCCAAAAACTATTTCCAGGCCTCTAATCTTGTGGAACTACCCATTAAATTAGAAGAGGCCTTTAGGAATATCTCCCGCTCAGTTAACTCCAATAGCGCATTGTCCCTATCTTTAGATACCTTCATGGGTGGCGGAATAGCGGTCCACACTGTTTTCTATCCAGAATACTACAACCCTGTGAAAAACAACGAGCACGTGCGCTGGGTGGGTTCTGTCTTTGGGCTCTTTGTGGATAAGTGGGGAAACCTGCGGGAAGATTCTGACGGAGACAGGCTCTTAACTGTAGCCAACACCTTAAAAGGAGATGTAGGTGACAGCGTCCTTACCTTCAGCTCCGTAAAGCACCCTCCGGTCTCCCCTCCTAACTGCTATAGTAAAGGTAACTTTATCAGCCGCTGCTTCGATCCTTACGGTAACAACCGCCTCTCCTTATTTAAGGATAAAAGGGCCTATCCTCCCAATATCCATCAGATAAAACCCCTCTTTGACACGGGAAGGTGGCTTGCCGAATTGGATACTACCAAGCTATTGTCAGGCTCCAGGCCATTTTCCAGTCCGGCTACAATTTCTCGGGGCCAAAGGAGGATCTATTTCGGAAATCCTACCCCCACTGTCCAAGACCCCAATAAGGCTAGCTTAGTACTCTTTGATACCAGCCCCACGTCCCTACCCCTCTTAAATAAGCTGTTATTACACAATAATTATTGGTCCATCCTCCCAGGGGCTGGGACTAAGGAACAGACCACCAAACGCCTGGTGGAATGGATTATAGGTGCCGACTTCCAGTCCTGGAGGTCCAGGGTTATTGGAAGTCCCTGGACGGATAATAAGACCCCAATCACCTGGCGCCTGGGTGATATCATTAACTCTAAACCTATCCTTTTGGGCCCCCCGGCTAGTAACTTCGATCTGCTCTATGGGGATTTAAGCTATACAGCCTTTAAAGACTCGGTCAAGGGCCGCAGGGATATGCTGTATTTTGGCGCCAATGATGGGATGCTCCACGCCATAAATTTAGGTTTTCGTTCCTCTTTTGCCACAAGGGAGATAAGAATCGAAGAAGAGACTCCAGGGAAAATTCCCCATGAACTGGGCGCTGAAATCTGGGCCTATATCCCCACTTCACTGATACCCCAGCTCCAGTTCCTGCCGGATCCCTCTTACCTCCACAGCTACTATGTGGACGGAAAACCACTGATTGTAGATGCCAAAGTCAATGGCAAATGGCGCACCTTACTAATAGGCACCTTACGCTTAGGCGGAAGACCTATAATAGGTACGGACCCTAAAACAACTTCGCACTATTACTCCGAAGTATTCTGCCTAGATATTACAGATCCGGAAAAGGAGCCTATACTCCTGTGGCGTTACAGCCACCCTAAATTAGGCCTTCCAGTGGGACTTCCCGCAGTAATCTCCGTTAAGGGTAAGTTTTACGCCATCTTGCCCTCCGGCCCCACTACGGATAAGGCTAAAGCCGGTCCGGACATAGAATATGGAAAAAATCCGCCCTATGCCGGCTACAGTAACCAAAAAGCCCGCCTGATAGTAATAGATCTAGATACTGGGCAAGAGGTGCCCGAGGGGGTAAAGAATCCAGAAGGCTTTTTAGTGGCCTCTGAAACCAATAGTTTTTTCAATAACCCCTTTGTGCCCCTGGCGCAAATCCAAGAAACCCCCTGGACTAACCACGCGGTCTATTTCGGGCTCACGGTCTCCAGAAATCTGGCCACTGGCAAGGATTCCGGTGCCCTCTACCGCCTTAAGACGGTAAATAGTAAGGGAGAACCCCTGCCAGTTTCCCAGTGGAAACTAACGAGGTTTTTTAATACGGATAGGCCCGTAACCGGTGCCGTTAATGCCACTAAAGATACCGCGGGCAATGTCTGGGTAGTCTTTGCCACAGGTAGGCTCTGGGAATATGGTGACCTTATCCCCTGTGAGATTACCGGCACCCAGGCATGCAAGGAAAACCATGACAATTACCTCTATGGCATCAAAGAGGAACTAAAAGATGGCCTTATGACCTTCTCCGATAGGACGGCAGATGCGACCAAGCTAATTGACCTTAGTGGAGTCACAGTTTCTCAAAACCAGGGGATCTCTAAGCTCCCCAAACAGTCCTACCTGCCGGCCCAGAAGATAAATAACTACGGCACCTTAAAGAGTACCTTGATTAACTCAAGCGCCATAGGCTACAAACGCAAGTTAAATATCGGTAGCGTCTTAGACCCCAAAAGTAGCCACTCCTATGAAATGGTCCTGACCCAACCTAAGATAATTGGCCTAGGCGGAGGAAAATCTATCCTAAGCTTTACCTCCTTTGAGCCCAAATCAGCCAGTTGCGGGGACTATGGTCAAGGCTATATGTATTTCTTAGATACCTACACAGGGCTTCCGGCTCCGGAACTTGCAAGCCACTTTACCCCGCCTTCGGCGCTCCCGGCCCACCTCAAATCGGACGTGGCAGTGGGCGCTATCTCCCTAGGTAGCGGGAACCCCACAGAGGCCTTTGTTGTCATGGGCGCAGCCGGACTCACCATTAGCGCCACAGGTTCCGACTCCAGCTTCCACTCAGTATTTCTACCTTTGGAGCTTGTCCCCAAGAGCCAGATAAGTAACTGGCGGGAGGTCTTAGACTTTGGGGCGATTACAAAAGATGTAATGAGTTCCGGCCTGATTGAAGATTAAAGCTTTAAGCTCCACTAGTAATTAGAAACCCCCCAGAATTAGGGGGGTTTCTAATTATTAAGCTTATTGCCTAGAAATCCTATTGACTTTGCCTTAAGCCTTTAAAATAAGTATTGCGAGATAAAATCAGTAAGCTTAAAGGAGTTCGTGTCAGAGAGAAGTAAAGAATCTTTGTCTATAAGGCTTATGGCCTTTGCAAGATCTTCTCTATGCTGTTTTACATCGCAGATGGATGGTAAGGTAAGTAAATAGTTCGTTGCCATGTTGGGCTTTCTTGCCTGGCACAGGGCAGAGACTAGGGCAACTACCGCCTTAGACATGTAACTGGAGAAAGTCTCATTACTAATTACCATAAGGAAGATATCTTTAGTTACCGAAGAGACCAAAGCGGAAAGTTCCTTATAAAGCTCCCTGGCGATAAATATGTTTTTGTTGGCGCAAGCTTTTTCCACAAGATAAGAACCTATGCGGCATTTTAAAAGAGCGTGGCTTTTACTTGGGCCTTTATTGGGTATACTTTTAAAAAAGTAAAGGGCCCCTTTAAAATTACTATAAAATGCGTAAGAGAGGGCAATATCATAGGCAATCTCTAACTTTACTTCGTCTAAATATGGCGAAGAAGTTTCTGGGAGACTGTCATAAATTTTTTTGGCTCTTGAAACAAGGCCGCGGCCAGCAAGTTGGCATATTACTAGTTTTGAAAAATCTAAAAATACCTTGAGGGTTTCTCTACTACGATTGGTCTTAGTGGTGAATTTAAGCAAAACTATGTCATAGAAGCTCAAAACTTTAGAAAATTTGTAATTATCAAAAAAGTTATCCAAAATACCCCAAGCTACGCCTAAAAGTTTGGTGATTAAAATCCCAGAGAGATCCATATCAACGTGCTTTTTAAAAAAGTGTTCGGCAGTTTTAAAACGCTTATTTTCTATGCAATATCTAATGATAGCAATCTGGGCAGAAGCCTTAGCCTCTTTTATTTCTTTATTGCCCTTGGTGCCTTCCGGGAGCTTTTCATAGATGCCAATGGCTTCCTCCATGAGCTCATCTTTGAGCATCATGATCAGCAACGAAACCCCCATCTTGATGCGCAAGTCCAATACTCCGGGAGTTTTGTCCTCATCATCTTCGTAGAGATTATAGAGGGCATCGGCCTCGACTAAATAGTCGTTTTTCACAAAAAAAGTCACCTGCTCGCTTATGCTTGTGGCTAAAAGTGTCAAATCTTCCGGGGTCTTGGCCAGCTCGCTTAAAAACTTGTAGGTGCTTTTCATTTCTTCCATGTCGCCCAAGTTACCCACTAAGAACTGCACCCCAGGTTCCACTAAGGCCTTGAAGTTGTTGCCATGGGTCCCATGGCGGGGCAAGGTGGCGAAAAAGTCCCAGGCTTCGGCGGGTCCCACATAAAGGAGAAGATAATTTACTATCTCCACCCCTGCTAGGATCTGGTAGTAACCTATGGAGTTTTGATTGGAAAATTCATCCATGGCCTCATAGGCCACCCTGGCCTCGTCCAAGACTCCCTTAGCTATAGCGTCACTTACGAACTCCAAAGCGGCCTTAGCTTTGAGGATGCTTATCTCCTTTAATTCATCTGGCAAATTCCAACTGGCTTTCACCAGTTCCAGGCCCTCAAAGTCCCCCTGGTGGATCAATGGGATGGCCAAGGCAAGTGAGGCTTTCATCCTAAAATGCAAGATTTCCTTGGGGCTATTCTCTTGAGGAATCTTCTTGAAGTACTCTTGGGCCAGGTGAAACTTACGAATATTCGTTAGCCGCTCCACCATGGCATAGGTGGCCTGGGCCAGAAAGGCTTGTCCCAGAGAGCTGCCTGCCAAGGCCGCAAGGCTTTCGTAGAGAAGGGAGGCATCCTCCTCGCCACCAGCGTCCAAAATGGACTTTAAAAGGTCCACTCCGCATTCCAAGAGCTCTTTTTGGTTTTCTTCCTTTGCTAGGAGGGCTATGGACTTAAAGGTCTCTGCGGCTAATTTGTAATCAAAGCACAAAGAGTAATCATCCACCATCTTGGTGCCCGCTCGGACCTTGTACTCATCAATCTTTAAAGAGGGAGCTAAGCTCATGAGGTAAGCAAAAAGGGAGCTGGCTTCAGCCAGGTAGCCCTTGGAGGCTGTAATGGAGATGAGCTCATAAAGGATTTGGGCTATCTCGTCCTTTTCGGACTCCCTAATTTCGCCATAGCTGTCTTTTATGAGATGGAACAAATTGTAGAGCTTAAGCTTAAACCTCTGGTCCAGATGTTCGGCCCTTTTGGCATTTTTCCCCCTGTAGGAGTACTCCTTCTTACCTAGTGAATTTTTAATCTGAGAAAAAAGCTCCCTTATTTTCAGAAGCTCAAAGTCCATACCAAGGGTCCTTTACGCGAAAAAAATAAGCCCCAGGGCCGTAGCCAAATGTGGCGGCCTATCATTGGCCCCAAAGGGATCGCTAAATGATACATTAAAAGGAGAAATTTTAAAAAGGATAATTGTAAGAGCCCCCCCTTTGGGGGGGCTCTAGGAAAAGTTTACAGGGCCGCGAGCTTTTCTGCGGCTTTTTTCCCCTCCGCCTCTATGGCAGAGTTCTCTTCCGCTGGAGAGAAGGGCATAACAGCGGCGTGGGAAGCGGTTTTAAAGCCCAAAGAGCTAAAATATCCCAGGTAATTTTTGTGGACAGATTCCAAATAGGTTTGGGCGTCGGGATTTCCCTGGGTAAAGATTAACAGGGCCTTTTTCCCGGCTGAGAGCCGGGACGGGGAAGGATTTGTAATAAAATCGGGCTTATAATAGCTATAGGCGCGGTCTACGAAGATCTTCCCCTGACTTGTTATCTCCCCTATATAAATGGGGCTGGTGAAGATAAGGATGTCCGAGTTGGCCACCTCCGCCAAGACCCTTATGAGCTCGTCGGTTAAGACGCATATTTCGGTCTTGCCCTTGCAGCTCCCGCAACCCTGGCAACCTCTTACCTTTAAATTATTTAAGCTGAATTTGACATATTCTTTATCCCCTTGAAGCGTCTCTACCACCTTGTCAGCCAATCTGGTGGAAGCGGATTTCGCCCTGGGGCTGCCCAATACTGCGACAACCTTCATAACATAATCTCCCACTAATAAGTTATCCCCTTGTGGCCCAAGGGGGCTAATTAAAAATAGCACTAATTTCCCACCTGGGATAGGAAATCAATCAAAGGTCCAGACAAGATATATTAAAGCTTAAAGCACTTCCAAAAGTCTTTGGACCAATAGGCTCTGGTCTTCCGGGTCAATTCCTGGCCAGATGGGCAAACAAATTTGGCGCCTGGCTGCCTCTTTGGCCCCATTAAGACCAAAGGGCTGCTCCGCCAAGGTTTCCGGGGCTCGTGGCCAAAAGGGCTGCTCTGCCAGGGTGCTGGCATAGACTTCCCCTGCCAATCTTTGAGAATATAAAGAGTACAGTTTTTCTTTGACAAGTTCCCTGGAAATATGGTGGGGCAAAAGGACTATGTATTTATAGTAGGAGGGCAATACCCCTGTCCCTGGCTTTATTGGCGTAAGCTTAGTCCCTTGTAAGAGCTCGTCGTAGACCCTGGCTGCTTCCCTCCGGGATGAGACAATAGCCTGGGCACGGCCCATCACGCTTATGCCCAAGAGGGCATTTAGCTCGCTGGGGCGGTAGTTTAAGCCAAATTGCTCGTGAATATTGGAGCCAGGCCTTATCTGTCCGTGCTGCCTTATTATTTGCATTTGGGAGTAAAGGGACTCTGTTGAGCTAGTTACCATCCCCCCCTCCCCGGTGGTGAGGACCTTGGTGGCGTAGAAGGAAAAGGCCGCAGCCAGCCCCAAGGTGCCCGCCTTGTGGCCGCAGATCTCCGCCCCGTGGGCATGGGAGGCATCCTCTATTAAAACCGCCCCGCCCCTTGCCGCAATATCTTTTATCTCCTGATATTCAGGGGAGATAAATCCCCCCAAATGCACCAGGATGACCGCCCTGGTATCAGTGCGCATTTTTTTTCTCAAGTCTTCCGGGTCCATCTGCAAAGTAGCGGGATCCACGTCCACCAAGACTATCTTGGCCCCTGCCGCTATGGGGGCAAAGGCCGTGGCCATAAAGGTCAAGGCCGGCACGCACACTGAGGCCCCCGATGGGTCCAAGGCCCTAAAGATGATCTCCAAGGCCTGGGTCCCTGAGCCCACTGAAAGGGCATAAGGGGTACCTATGAACTCGGAAAAAGCCCTTTCGAAAAGGAGGGTCTTTTCACCCATTGCCAGCTGGCCAGAAGCTAAAAGAAGTCTTGCCTCTTGGGCAATTTTCTCATTATCTTCCGGGGAAAAAGGCATTTTTACTATGGGAATGCTCATAACTTGATCATACCCTATTGCCCCTCCCTTGAAAAGGACCCCCAATTGTATCCTTGGGCCTTTACTTAAAGGTCCCAAAGGCTATAATACCCTCTTTCTTTCTGGTATCATTTGCCGTAATGTTTATAAAGCCAGCCTAATTTTTTCTAAATCTTTGGAGTTTCCATGCGTTTCATATCCCCTTCCATCTTGGCCGCTGATCCCGGCCGCCTTTCCAATGAAGCTGAGGCCATTGCCTCGGCAGGGGCAGATTGGCTACACTTAGATGTGATGGACGGACATTTTGTCCCCAATATCACCTATGGCCCTTGGATAGTGGAACTGGCCAAAAAAGCCGTAAATATTCCCTTAGACGCTCATCTCATGGTATCGGACCCCTTATTTTGGGCCCCTATCTTTGCCCAGAAAGGTGCCCACTACGTCTCTGTGCACCTGGAGGCTACGGTGCATCTTCACAAGGTGCTAAGTTCCATCAGGGATTTGGGCGTAAAATCCGGGGTGGCCATTAACCCCGCCACCCCCATTGGGAACCTAGTCCCGGCCCTTCCCTGGCTGGATCTAATAATAGTCATGGGGGTAAACCCCGGCTTTGCCGGACAACCCTTCATACCGGAGACAGTTTCCAGAGTAAAGGAGCTAAAAGGGCTTTTAGAAGACAAGGGGGCAAAAGAGATCTTAATAGAAGTGGACGGTGGTGTAACTGACCAAAACGCCAAAGCCCTCTGGGACGCCGGAGCTGATGCCCTAGTTTCCGGCTCCTTTCTTTTTAAAAGCAGTGATAAAGCTGCTACAATAAAGGATCTTAGAAAGGCTTAGTAAAGAATGCTTTTTCACCAAAAGGCAAATTGCCCATTACTTTAGCTAAGCTTTACCCTTTAATAGGAATATTATAGTTACGAAGGGCTTTTTTAGGATTTCAATTTTAAAAGCGCGGCTAGCTATTATTAGCCCCCTTACCTTAGACCGGAATGACTATGGCTGCACCCTGGAACCTCATTACCCCTGAAAATTTCATAAATGAATCAATTTCCTGGAAAAAAGAGCATCATAAGAACTATTTGGTGATGTTCTCCTCGGTGTGGAATGGCTTTTCCACCCACCCCGAGCTCTGGGCCCTGCCTCCAGATGACCACATGGTCCACAGGGGCGATGGGGTCTTTGAGTCCTTCAAGTGCGTAGGTGGCAAGGTCTATTGCCTGGATCTCCACTTGGAAAGGTTAAAGGCCTCGGCAGCCGCCCTGGGCATTAAACTGCCCCAGGCCTTTTACCAGACCCTTCCCATCCTGAAGGAAGCCTATCGCCTGGGAAACTTTCAAGATTTTGTGATTCGAATTTGCATCTCTAGAGGACCAGGTAGTTTCAATGTGAATCCCTACGATACCCTAGGCCCAGAGTACTATCTTATTACCCTCAAGCTTAAGACCCCACCAGAGGAGATCTACCAGAAGGGCATCTCCATAGTGACCTCCCCTGTCCCGGCTAAATCCGAGTTTAGAAGCATCAAAAGCTGCGACTACCTGCACAATGTCCTGGTCAAAAAATACGCCCTGGACCAGGGGGCAGACTATGCCGTAAGCTTTGATAGAGACGGCTTTTTAACAGAGGGTCCCACGGAAAACATTGCTATTGTGACAAAGGAGGGGGAACTTTTGGCTCCCAGCTGGGAGAGGATCTTAAAAGGAGTAACTTTAACCAGGGTCATGGATTTAGCCAACAAGCTCATAGAAGAGGGGCTTTTAAAGTCAGCGGCAAATAAAGACATCCCACGAGAAGGGCTCTTAGATAGGGTATCCGAGGTCTTCTTGACCACCACCTCTTTTGATGTCCTGCCTGTTGTAAGCTGGGACGGCAAAAAGATAGGCCAGGGCGTCCCGGGTCCTGTGGCCAAAAGCCTACTATTTGCCATCCAGGCCGAGATAAATGGCTCAGGCCCTTACCTTACGCCCTTAGGCTAAATCCTTGGAAGACAATATTCCCAAAGAACTAGCTGACCAGAGTCGAGACCTTAAGGAAGATCCCACAAAAAACCAAGAGCTTTCTTTAGAGCCAGAAAAAGAGCCTAGGGCCTCCGAGCCCGGGCTCAAAGCCCCTAAAAAGGGCAATGCCATCAAGGTAATAGTATCCATCTTCCTGTTACTGGTCTTTGTGGCCTGGACGGCCTGGTACGTCTCAACCCACCAAAGGGAATTTATTGAGGCCTTAGAACTCTTTGAGCCAAAGACCCTAGCCCTTTTGTGCCTCATGGTTTTTGTAACCTATCTGGCCAATGGAGAGATCCTCCGCTGGGCCATGAAACTCCATGGCATCAAAGTTCCCCTTTTGGAAAACCTGGCCCTCACCTTCTGTACAGCAGCTGCCAATTATTTCTTTCCCTTTAAGGGCGCCGCGGGGATACGGGCGCTCTATTTAAAGAGCCGCCATGGGCTAAACTTTACGGATTTTTTTTCCCAAATTGTACTTGTGGGTTTTATCACCGTAATGGTGAGCTCCCTGGCCGCTCTCATCTCTTTGGCTCACTTAGACGCCAAAGGGGCCAATCTTGCCTTAACACTCTATTTTTCCGCTGCCTTTATCCTTTCCTTTGCCCTTATCTTTTTAGGAAGGCTAAAGCTTCCTCTAAAGATATTGCAAAATCTTTCACATAGCTGGATTGGCGTCTTTAATGGCCCCATTATTATAAGGATAGTCCTTTTAGATGTGCTCTATTTCTTTTCCTGGGCAGGGGCCAACTGGGTTGCCTTAAAGGCCTTTGGCCTGTCCTTAGGGTTCTTTGAGGCTATTTTCTACGCAGCCGGCCAGATCCACAGCCTCCTCATTAACCTTACCCCAGCTGGCCTGGGGCTGATGGAAGCCTTTAGCGTCTTTGCCGGCTCTTTGATGGGCCTTACCCCGGCCGAAGCCCTGGTGGCCCAGGGGCTCTTTAGGGTGGCGGCCTTTGGCACCCTGGTACTGTTTGGCCTTTTAGGCTGGCTCTATCTAAGCTTCCAGGATGGCAAATGAAACGTACCTGCCAGAGGCAGGTACTTAGATAGCTACCCTTTTCCCTTGCTTTTAGCTTAGGCTTATGATATAGATCAAGACCATTCGCTTCATGGGCGCTTTAATGGGCTCTTTAATGGGCGCTTTAATGGGCGCTTTAGCTGCCATGAGGCTACCCAAGGAGTCCAGCCTTTTTTTCTATCCACAGAGGCCTTTACTTTACCAATTAGCTGTGTAAAATAGTAAATTCTCTTGCCGAAAGATGCTTTCGGGGTCAAATCTTTAATGAAGGATAATTTTCTAGCTATCATCGAATATAAGGCGGGAAACCAGACCAGCGTCCACAGGGCCCTGGCCCAGCTTAACATCCCAGCCAAGGTTTCCGATGATTTCATCGTCCTCCAGAAGGCAAAAGGCATCATATTCCCAGGTGTGGGCGCTGCCGGCCAGGCTATGGAAGTTCTGCGCTTTTCCGGAATGGACCACATTATTATAGAACTCATAAACTCAGGTAAACCCTTTTTGGGGATCTGCCTGGGTTGCCAGATCATGTTGGATGAAAGTGAAGAAAATAATACCAATACCCTAGGCGTCTTTAGAGGCAAAAACGTACGCTTCGACTCATCTAGGCTAGATGAGGACGAAAGACCAATACGGGTCCCCCACATAGGCTGGAACAGAGTGGAGACGGCCTATGACTTTCCCCTCTGGGAGGGCATAGGGCAAGAGGACCAGTTTTATTTTGTCCATAGCTACTATCCGGTTCCCTCCCGGGAACTGGTTTTGGGCACCACCTACCACGGCGGCACCTTTGCCTCGGTCTTTGGCACAGATGGAGTTTGGGCCGTCCAGTTTCATCCAGAGAAAAGTGGAAAGGTTGGCCTAAGACTTTTGTCAAATTTTTATAAATACTCCTTAAATAAATGAAACAACAATGTATTATAGATTTATAGAATAATTATAATATATTGATAATAAATAATATAGTTTATTCATATTATATTTATATTATATAAAATTAAAATGAACGAATGTTAGATCGTTACTGCAAATTCAATGTTTTTTAACTTAGCACCTTAGTGAGCACAAAAAAGATCTCATACCGAATGACAAAATATAATTTCACACTATTTTTTACAAAAATCACCATTGGGGAAATGTTATTTTTCAAAAACCAAAGATTTTAATGATAATTTGTGGGATTTGTAAAACTCAATCGTGACAAGGCAATCTATGAAAAACCCTTTAACACCACAAAAGTAGATTTTAAGAAAATTACCTAATATGTTAAGTAAAAGAGTTATAGTTTGCCTTGACGTCCGTGACGGAATACTCACCAAAGGCATTAAATTTAAAGGAAATCTGGACATCGGAGACCCGGTGGAAGCTGCCCGCCGCTACTACGAGGATGGAGCCGATGAGATAGTCTTTTATGACATCACCGCCTCGGCTGAGCAACGCTCCATCTTTCTTTCGGTGGTAAACAGGGTGGCTTCCGAGATCTTCATACCCTTTAGCGTTGGTGGAGGAATATCCACAGTATCCCGGATGAGAGACGTGCTTCTCGCAGGGGCGGAAAAGGTTTCCCTAAACAGCGCCGCAGTGCGCGCTCCCTCTCTCATAGAAGAGGGAGCAGCCGCCTTTGGGAACCAGGCTGTAGTCCTGGGTTTGGATGCCAAAAAGGTACCCCTTTCTACCAAATGCCCCTCCGGTTATGAGGTGGTAATAGACGGGGGACGCACCCCCACAGGTTTGGACGCCTTAAAATGGGCCCAGCGGGCGGTTTCTCTGGGGATTGGGGAGATCTGCTTGAACTCCATAGACGCCGATGGGACTAAAAATGGCTATGAGATTAATCTAACCTCACTTATCTCTTCACAGGTGGAAGTGCCTGTAATCGCCTCTGGGGGCGCCGGGGAGCCCAAGCATCTCTATGAAGCCTTAACCGACGGACAGGCTTCCGCGGCACTAATAGCCTCCATCGTACATTACAATGAATACTCCATAGAGGAGATAAAAGATTACCTAAAAGATAAGGGTCTTGCCGTGAGACCTCCCTGGCGGCCCCAAGAAAAATGAACTCTACCCAGAGGAGCATAGCTTGAAGAGAAGACTTTTAATCATCTCCACCGGCAATATCCCCCAAAGGTTTGGCTTAAACGAGACCTTTGCCGAAATGTTCGTGCGTTTGGGAAAACTCAAAGAGGGCACTTATTCTATCTTTGATGCCACTTGCCGGCGCGGCTATCCCAAAGATCCCCATACCTATTCCGGTTATATAATAACCGGCTCCCTTTCCATGGTGACCTATAAACCCCTCTGGAGCCTCCGGCTAATAGATTTTATTAAAAAGCTCAAAGAAAAAGAGGCCCCCTTTTTCGGGGTCTGCTACGGCCACCAAATAGTGGCCGCTGCCTTGGGCGGGCAGGTGGACTTTCATCCACAAGGCATGGAACTTGGCAGCTTTTGGGTAAATTTGACAGAAGCTGCCAGCTCGCATCCTCTTACCACAGGATTACCAAAAAAATTTCTAGCCAACCTTTCCCACAGCCAGTCAGTCCTCAAAGCCCCTTATGGCTCAGAGCTTTTGGGCACCACAGAGCACGACAAGAGTCAGATTTTAAGCTACGGCCCCAATGCCTTAACCGTCCAATTCCACCCTGAATTCGACGGTCCCGTCATGGAAGCTTTTGCTAAAGGAAACGATACTTCAGAAAGCCCACAAAAAAGTGGGCAAAACCCAAAAACCCCTCAAAGGGCCCTAAAGCTGGGACTTCCCATCGTAGATACGCCTGAATCAGTGGAACTCTTGGGAAGATTTGTCCACTTAACTTTTAAGGAAACCGCCAATCCCCAAAAACATGCAAATTTTGCTTTTTAAAGGATTTTTATTAACATTGCCTTTTAAAGTCCTTTGTCCTAAGCTCCCAGTTTCTGGAATTTATCTAATAATTACAGTACTTTACCCCCAGGAAAATATAAAATAAAAAAAATTTTATCTTGAAATCAACAAATATTTTTTTATCATCAATTTTTCCCTTGATTTTTTCCCGCCTAGGTGCAATAATCCCACCATGCAGATGATACTCTATGGAACCTTCCTGTATCTTTCTTGCCCCGATGCCTTCCAGCCCCCACAGGCAAGGCTTTGTTTTTAAGTAGCGCTCCCCTTTTTATTTTGTGGTAGCCAGCCCATATGGGGCGCTTTTCCAATTTTTCAGGCCCTGCCTGTCGACATTGTACCAAGGTCCACCTTTGAGACGCTTTTCTTTTCATACTCAATCACCCTAATTTAATAGTAAAATTATATCTTCGCCGGTCCAATGGCGCATGGCAGTGCCGCGATTTGGACTTTAGGCGCTTTTTTATTTTTAGGTCCCTTTTGGGGCCAAAAATCCTTCTTTTTTAGTAATTTAGGACCATAAGTCCTAAACGGGCTTTGGGCGTTAGCTCGTAGGAAAGCTTAGCTTTAAGTTATTTCCGAAAGACCATGGTAAGCATGGTTATAATACCCATTCCAGTTAATTATTTTGCTTAAACCCAAGCCACAAGGCTTTGGGCGCATCACAGTACGGAGATGTGTAAAATGAAAACCATTTATGTAGGAAATCTTCCTTTTAGTTCCACCCAGGCTGAAATTAGTGATCTTTTCGGCAGATATGGGACTGTCCACTCTGTCAATGTTATTAATGACAAAGAGACCGGACGCCCCAGGGGTTTTGCTTTCGTAGAAATGGATCCCGATGAGGCCTTAAAAGCCATCGATGCCTTAAACGGTACCGAGCTGGGCGGCCGCAGCCTCAGGGTCAATGAGGCCCGCACCCGCGAGGAACGCGGTGGTGGAGGAAACAGGGGAGCCTACCGTCGCAACGATTGATCATGGGTCACTTGTTACGCCGCCTCAGTCAAGGGGTTATAATAACCTCTGTTGCAAATGCTATCGACTGTTTCTTTTCAAAAGGGGAGGGCCTTTTAGGCCCTCAAGAGTTTTTTGGGGGGGATTTATAGTAACTTAAAGTTTTCCAATACGGAATTTTATTCCAAGCACAACATCTCTGGTTTTGACGGATTTAAGAAGGGATAGCTCCCCACTAGGGTTAGGGCTCCAATAAAGCCTAAAATCTCTATGGTACCCTAAAAGCTTAAAAGACCTTACATTTGGAACTTTCAATAGGATCCCTCAAAAGGGACCTATTCCGGTCTGATCCACGGTCTTTTAAGCCCAGCATCACTTTTCGCTTCACCTCAAGCCATAAGTTATGCCTTTCAAAGAAAAGCCATAATGCTAAGGTTTGGCTTTTTTTTGCAATTTTAAGATTTGACGTCACTATTGTATCCTGACTTACCCATGGGCTAAGTCATTTCCCCGGGCCCTATGCAACCAAAGTTTAGAGTCGATGCCTAGACTATACCGTTTTTTAGGCTAAATTATCCTCTATTAGTGTTTGTCATACCGGCTCCACTGATTCCGCCTTGCATCTTTTGTAAGCGGAGAAAGATCTTCTGCCCCTTGAAAACCTTATTTGTAGGTAATGTCCCATTTTCTTGCAACGAACACGAAATCGCCAATTTATTTGGTGAAGCTGGTACGGTTCACTCAGTAAAGTTCATCCTCCACAAAGAAACAGGCCGACCTCGCGGCTTTTGCTTCGTCGAGATGGACGATAGCGGAGCGGACATAGCCCTAGCTACCTTAAACGGCTCTTCCTTTGGAGGCCGCACCCTCAAAGTAGAGCAATCAAAAATAGCAAGGCCTAGAAATTAGCTAGGCAAATTAAATCTAAAGCGGCAGGCGGCTTTATATCCCCTGCCGCTTTTTTTTATTCCCTAAAATTGACAAAATCCCCTTCACAAAACTAGCCTAAAAACACATAAAATAGCCGTAATTTATAGGGTTTGCGCTCTTCATTTTGGCTTAAATAACGCTCTTTGGAGCTAAAAAATTATTAGTTTAGCCTAGAAACCTATCCCATGGGGACTTGCAGGAAATAAAAAAATTCCCTGTTAGGGGAAAAAAATAATTACCCTTTCACTAGAGGCCCATTGGGGCTCTAGTTACACTAAAATATTTTTTGCTAAAATAGCACAATAACGAGTCCCCATAAGATTTTAGCCTCTCTTGTCAAATAAACCCCAAAAAAATAATTTTCCCCCTTTGTCCAAATACCAACCTAAAGTGCCCAAAGCATGCCAGCTTTGGGACAACTAAAATATCAAATCTATTTTAAAAAAATGCCAAGCAAAAAAATATTGGAATAGGACATAAAAAGTTCTCTTCATATGGCCCTTTATTAAAAGGTTTTTTATAGTTTTTGGAATACGGATAAAATTTTTTCCCTTAGCTATTTTGCGCCAAAAGCTTTAATTTCCAAATTGTCCCACCCACCCAAAAAATACTATGCTTAGCTAAAGAAAAAGCACAATAAGGCCATCGGGTGCTAGAGCTCTAGTTTTGCCTTAAGCGGAGTAACAAGGTCCTCTTTTTAGCCTGTAGGGACTTTTTGCTTTCAAATTTAAGGGTTTTGGTGACCCTCAACTTTCCCAAAGGTATCAGCCAAAAGGGGGACCTTAGGGCTTTTTAGCCCTAATCTGGGGGGCTAGCTTACTTTTGAGAAGGCCTCGTCCCCAGGAAATCTTCCATATTTTAGAGTTTTTTTGAGGCTCTGGAGCCGATTTTTTGGCCAACTGCGAAAGCCTACCTATATTTTCTGAGTCAAAATTGCAAGTTTTACCCTAAGGGCAATAAATGCCATATCTTAACTAAACTAGTCGTCATTTAACTAAAGCATACAATATGTTGCAGGTCCCGGCAGCATCCAATTGGCAAATCATCCTAGCTTCTTGGCCAGCCTCCACTATTTTCTTTTTACCCCAAAAAGGGCGCAGTCCACTAAACCTTGTGGGGAGAGAAGCCTTTAGGGAGTAGACTTACTACAGGGTTTAGTTGATATTCAAAAATTACGGCTTTTATGATAATCTTATAGGGGGAAAATGTATTTTTATGGGGAATTTGGCACATAATGGGGAGGCCCACAAGACAAAAGCCGCCCTTTTTAGCGATAATTGCTTTAGGTACTTTAAAATTGCATTAGCTCTTAACCCATAAAACCTGTCAAACAAAATTAAAGGGCCCTCCAGCCCGGTTAAAAATGGCCACTGGGGGCCTTTAAAAGAGCTAGCCAAGAAATCCCTTAGGCTTTAGACTAAGCCCTATTTTTTAGACTAAAGGTAGTAAAAGAGAAAAAATATTGCCTTCAACTAAAATGATAACTATTATAATTTGAACTCATTAAAAAATGGATAAGGCCCAACCGCTTTTTCCCAAAACTAATGACCCCTAGACTATGGGGGGAAACAAACCCGCGAGGCTCCCAATGGCTGAAGCAACACAGTTAAAACAAGAACACGTCTCCTCCATCCCCACTGAAAATGACGGCAAGTACCTTACCTTCCAGCTAGCTGGCGAAGGCTTTGGTATCGGCATTCTTAAGGTAAGGGAGATCATAGGGATGCTCCCCGTAACCCCCGTACCCCAGACCCCTCCCTTCCTGAAAGGAGTCATAAACCTGCGGGGCCAGGTCATCCCTGTGGTGGACCTGCGCTTAAAGTTCGGCCTGCCAGAGGAGGAATATACCGAGAGAACTAGTATAATAGTGGTGGAGGTCAAAGGTCTTTCCAATAATATCCCCATAGGTATAGTGGTGGACACTGTCTCAGAGGTCATAAATATCCAGGCCCACGAAATAGAGCCGCCCCCAGCCTTTGGGTCCACAATTGATATGAACTTTATTTTAGGTATGGCAAAGACCGGTGACGGGGTGAAGATCCTTTTAAACATAGACCTCGTTCTCTCAGCTGAGGAACTGGGGGCCATGTAAAAGCGCTTTCACCCATGTTTAATTAAACCTTTAGGGAAAAAATCTATGCACACTAGCACAAAAGCTAAAAATACCAAATTATCTGCTTTTCTGGTTCTTTTGACCTCGTTTTCTCTGGTTCTGGCTTCTTGCGGCCATCAATATGAGTTTAAGCCCATCCCCATCAGGTCTATGACGAGCTACCCCGGCCAGGCCATCCTAGATAACCTTAGGGTGGGAGCTGTGGCCTTCTATGACTCAGCCGAGCTCCGAGAAGTCTTTGGCTTTGACCTCAAACAGGCCGGTGTGGTGCCTATCCAACTAAGGCTTCAAAACGAAGGGGCAACCTCAGTGACTATTCTGGAGGGTTCCACAGTCCAGGACGAAGCGGGGCTCATTTGGGAGATCCTCCCCTCTGAGGTAGTCTATGACAGGATAAACAAGTATACCTCCGGCTCCCTTTCCGGTTCCGATGGCGTCAAAAGGACGGCACTCTGGGGACTGGCAGGGGCCATAGTGGGGGCTGCAGCCGGTATTGCCTCTGGCTCTAACGTAGGTGAAGCCGTGGGCAAGGGGGCAGCCATTGGCGCCGCTGCCGGGGCCTCCTCATCGGTCTTAGGCCTTGGCACCACACAGGACACTAGCGCAGAAGTCCAGAGGGATTTTTCCGCCCGCTCTTTAAATCACAATACTATTGACCCCGGGGTAGACACCAGCGGCTTTCTGTATTTCCCTAGCGAGATGAAAAGACCTAAGGTCTTAAGCTTGAAGTTCAGCCGAGGCAGCAAAGTGGAGACCCTTAATATTAATCTATAAACCGTGACGGAAGAGCTATCCAAGGGTCTGGGCACAAGCTATAAAGAGGCCCCGGAACAAAAGAGCGGCCCGGCCATTTTCAATTTTTTGGGAATGCCGGGTCGTTTTTTTCTTAAGCTCCTTTTAAGGCCCCTCCAGCAGTGCGCTTTTTTGGGAAGGCTATGTACTACTGCCTTAAGAAGCCTTGATGGCCCCTCTAACCGTCAAAAACTCTTGCTTTATGTCACAGTGGACGAGTCCTTACGATTTTTCTGGCACGCCTTTCTGTTAATCTTGATAACAGGGCTCATAGTGGGCTTCTTGTGGTCAATCATCTGGTTTAGGCTCCTTTCCAATGCCGGGGGGGCCGATAATCTTATGGACCTTTTGGTTTCCGTCCAGATGGAGATCGTAAACCCCTTTTTTGCTTCTACTATCTGCATTGTCACCTACATGGGCCCCATGACCATGGATCTCGCGATATTAAAGAGCACCAGACAGTTCGAGACCCTGTCCCTCATGGGGATACCCCCAATCCATTTTCTCACCTGGCCTAAGATCTTGGCCTCCTTTTTGGTCTTCCCAGTTATCTTATTTCTCATTGACTTTGGCACCGCCGCCGGAGTCTATTTGGGCGCCCACCAGCTCATCTCCTTGAGGCTTTTGGATTTTGCTGACGCCCTGTATCAGGAAATAAAGGAAATAAATCGCATCAGGTTCTTCTTCCAGAGCGTTGCCATGAGCCTTACTATGTGCTTTTTTTCCCTCTTCAATGCTTTTGAGATAAATGAAAACGAGTCGGCTAGAATCCCTTTTCTTACCCGCCGGGCAATGATGGAGGCCTTTTTCTTCTGCACCCTGGCCGGGGTGCTGGTAACCTTGCTCTATGCCTGAAATCCCCCAAAGTCTCATAGAACTAAAGGAGATAACGATTTCTACCTTTAAAGGAAATAGAATCCCCCCTTTGGAGCTAAGCATCAATAAAGGGGAAGGCCTGGTATTTATCCACGATCACACAGACGTCTTACAAGAGCTCTTAAGGGTTGCCATGGGCTGGGAAGAACCCATAACTGGGGAGATCTTCTTTATTGGCAAAAACCTTAGGCACATGTCCTATTTAGAAAACTATAGCCATAACCTTAAAATTGGCCTGGTGCACCGGGCAGCGGTGCTCATTTCCAATAGATCTATCTTTGATAACATCATGCTCCACTATCTCTACAGCCGCTCCGAATCCAAAAAGCTCTTAAAGGAAAAAGCTAGATTAGTCATAGACTCTTTAAAGCTTTCCGACTATGCCTATGACCGGCCGGCACAAGAGCTGCCGGAGGACAAAAGGCGCCTAGGGCTCTATGCCCTGGCCATGGCGAAAGACCCCCTCCTGTATATCTTAGAGCGCCCAGCCCAATTTTTAGACGCCGACTTCGCCAAGGTCTGGGAACTTTTAACAGAAAAAAAGAAAAATGGCGCTGGCATTTTTGTCCTGGCACGCCCTATGGAACAATTTGCTGCCGGCTCCTTTGAAAAGGTGATAGCACCACAAGCAGAATAAAGCCACTAATGCTTGGCTTTGTAGGAAAGATAATATGAGTAAAAGTGACGATTTAAAGCTGGGCACAGCTAACTACAGCACCCCGGAAAAATTGACAGGGCTTATTATTTTCGTAGTCTTTGTGCTGGCGGTCTTCGGGGGACTTGTGGTGGGTTTCGGTAGGGACTTTTTTAATGAATACAACAATTATTATGTAGTATTTTCCGATAGCTACGGAATAATACCCGGCGTTAAAGTGCGCTTTTTCGGTTTTGACATAGGCAAAGTGACTCAGGTGGAGATAACAAAAAACAACAAGATTAAAATGAATCTCTCCATCCTCAACGAGTACAAGGATAGCATCAAAGGAGACAGCCTCATAGTGGTGAAAAGCCCCACCATCATAGGTGGGGAGTATCTAGAGATCCAGGGCGGCACCTTTGCTAGCTTACCTATACCCAATAATGGGCAAATTCCGGCCCAGGACACCTTCACAGTCCAGACGGTCCTAAACGCCCTGGAGGTGGAACATAATCTCCAGCAGTTCAATAAGCTCTTAAGTGATGTCACGGCCATAGCCGACTTCATCCAAAGCGACGAGGGCCCGGTGAAAAGCGTAGCTGAAAACATAAACATCTTAACAGCCCGGGTAGTTGCCGGCCAGGGAAGCCTGGGCGCTATAGTCTCAAGGCAAGAGGCCTACGACGAGCTTATGGCCACCTTGCATGAATTAAGGGAAGTAAGTGTCAGCCTTAACCAGTCGGCTGCGTCCTTAAATAGCGATATACCTATGCTCACTGCCAAGGTGGACGCCATCTTAAAACAGGTAGAACTTTCGAGCCGCAATTTTCCCACCATCACCCGTGACACCAGAGAAGGCCTAAGAGACGTACACCAGGTCTTAGACTCCATTAAAAATAACTTTCTTATCCGCGGAAACCTCCCAGCCGCCACCCCGCCCGGTGCCTTAAACCGGCCCCTAAGGGGTAACTAAGGTAAAAAAACCTCTTTTTTAGCCCATGGCCCAACTTTTTAGCCAACTAATAAAATGATGCCACTTTCTTTTACTAAGTGTCTTTTAATCTTTTGTCTTAGCGCCCTTCTTTGCGCCTGCGGGGGGCCGCCGCGAGTAGAGGATCCTTTTTTTCTGGCATCCAGCAAAGATTCCTTAGCCAGAGGCAATGATTGGTATCAAAAGGGCTGCTACGCCCAAGCCCTTTCTTTTTTCCAAGAAAGCTTAATAGCAGCCCGCCTTTCGGATAATGTTCCCCTCATAGTGCTCTCCTACAATGCCCAGGGGGCTGCCCTCATGTCCATGGGGAATTTAAATGCCGCCGCCGATAGGCTCCAGGCGGCCTTGGAGCTCTCCTTGGGCACAGAGGGAAATCCAGGACTAGCTGAAGTATTAGGAAATTTGGGGACTGTGGCGTATAAGATTAATAGACCAGAGGAAGCAAAGGAGTACTGGTCTAGGGCCTCTAATTTTGCCCTTAACCAAGGCGCAAGTCCGGCAAGCTATCTAGCCTCCCTTGCCAGGGCCTATTTTCTGGAGGGAAAAAAAGAGGAGTTTACGGCAGCTTTAGCTGAGGCTACAGGTTTTTTAGAGCACCCAGACACTCTGCCCCTAGCGCGTTCGGATATTTTGAACCTATTAGCGTCCCAGGCCTTGGAGGAAAGAAATTTTACAGCTGCCTTAGACTATCTTAACCAGGCCTTGGAGATAGACCGTGCCAACGAATACCAGGAAGGCCTGGCGCAAGATCTAGAGCTCATGGCCCAGTTGCACCTTTTAGGAGGGGACGCTGAGGCTGCAGCACAAAATTTCTCCCGAGCCTTTTACCTAAGGGCGGCACTCCATGATAGGGCCCGCACAAGAGACATCTACAATAAACTAACGGAGCTTAAAAAAAATCACAGCATCAGTTTGGATCTTAGCCCCTTAAAACTTATCCTAGACAAACCCGAAAACTTTGATCCATTTCCGGCTCTCTGTCCTGACTAAAAAATACAAGGTCTTATAATGCCACCTAGAATTACACCTAAACCCCTTTCAGAAATAGATCCCACCTCCTGGCCCCTTGCCATGGAAAGCCCTGGTGCCTGGTCCCAGAAGGCTTGGAAGATTATAGAGCCCATCTTAGATGACATCTTGAGCCATCCTTTTATTACAAAACTTGTTAAAGGCACCTTGCCCAAGGAAATCTTCCTCTTTTATATTGAGCAGGACGCCCTCTACTTAGACGACTTCGGAAAGATCGTAGCTGCTTCTGCAGTTAAGATCTCCAATAGGGAACTCGCCCAAAACCTTTTTGAGTCCGCCTTAGATTCTATCAAGGTGGAAGGCTCTCTCCACAGCCTATATTTGGGCGAAATGGAAAGGACTTTAAAGCAGTCTCCGACTAACCTGATGTACACTTCTTTCCTCTACAGGCATCTGGCCTGTTCCAACAAAGGGACCTTAATTGCGAGTCTTCTTCCCTGTTTTTGGATCTACATGGTGGTGGGCCATCATATCCTTTCCTTGGCTACGAGTCCAGGCAACCCTTACCAGGAATGGATAAACACCTATGGAGGAGAAGAGTACAGTAGAGCTGTGGAAAAGATCATTAAGGCTACCGATTACCTGGCGGAAAACTCTTCTGCCTCAGAAAGGCTCTCCATGCTAGAGGCCTTTGTCATGTCCAGTAAAATGGAATGGCTATTCTGGGATAGCGCTTGGCGCAAGGAAAAATGGCCCATATAAAAAAACGGCTCTTTTTCTGTTTCTTTAACTATTATTACCTGTAATTGTCTGTTTCACGAGGCAAAGTATCTCTTTGTATTGTTCGCAATTTTAACAAGTATCAACATAACAGGTACTTCTGTCAGCACACCTACGATAGTCGCCAATGCCACAGGAGAAGTAGCCCCGAACAAAGATATTGCCACCGCCACGGCAAGTTCAAAGAAGTTTGACGCGCCTATCATTCCGGCTGGAGCAGCTATATTATGAGGCAATTTTAGTATCATACATGCCAAATATGCGATAAAAAAAATTAAAAATGTCTGAATGATTAGAGGTATTGCAATGAGTACAATATGCAAGGGATTTTCCAAAATTACCTTGCCTTGAAAAGAAAAAATAATAATAAGTGTCAAAAGCAATCCAGCAACGGTAATGTTACTCCATTTCGGCAGAAATGTATTGTTAAAGTAGTCCTCACCTTTGCGCTTAATCAACAATGTCCTTGTGATAATACCAATTGATAGCGGTACAACAACAAATAGCGCGACCGAAAAAAGAAGCGTATCCCAAGGGATCAAAACGCCACCAACTCCAAGCAAGAATGCCACAATGGGCGTAAATAGCACAAGGATAATCAAATCATTAGTCGCAACCTGTACCACTGTATAGGCCGCATTGCCATTGGTAAGCTGACTCCAGACAAACACCATGGCTGTACAAGGGGCGGCGCCAAGTAGGATTGCCCCGGCCAAATAGTCTTTTGCTAAATCCAAAGGGATTAGGGCTTTGAAGATAACAAAGAAAAATAGGCTAGCAATACCGAACATAGTAAAAGGTTTAATTAGCCAATTTGTCACCCAAGTAACAAATAATCCCTTTGGATTTAAACCCACATTTTTTATGCTTTTAAAATCCACCTTTAACATCATGGGAAAAATCATCAGCCATATCAAAATGGCAATCGGGATAGATACTTGTGCGTATTCAAAGCGTCTTAAAAAAGCGGGGATACTAGGT
>JAITII010000092.1 GCA_031279515.1 Deltaproteobacteria bacterium | reverse complement strand
TCTATGAGGGTCTGCATGTCAAGTACCCCTTGCCGGATGCCTCATTAATGACTCTAGGATGCTCAATCATTTATGAAATAGCTATTAGGGCAAGAAAAGTGCAAAGTTATGATATCACTAAGGTGCCCAGTTATCTTTCTATCATCGCTTGGGACTTTTGGCTCGTTACTGTAGGAAAGAGAGAATCTTCTATACTTCCTGGTAGGGACCACTCCTGTGTTCTATGATGCCTTCTCTGGCTATGGGAGCAGTAATCAGTTTTGTATAGGGCAAGCTATCTATCGATGGAACTTGCACAATACATGGAGGCTATTAAGTATTTTTTTAAAGTGGCAGGCTCTTACTAATTTGTCTCTCCACCAATATGCGTAGGAGCAAAATTGGTCTCAGATTTAGGTTGTTACGCCCTAATTGCCTTGTTTGGAGGTTAGTATTCAAGAGCGAATAAAATAGAACTAAATATCACAAGACGCTGGAAATATTACAATCTCTTAATTAATTTGTATCTCGCTGGATGTTAAAATTTGAGAGAGATTTAGTAATTCTGGACAGCGTTTTTCATCGCTCGTTAGAGTTATATTTTTTATGTTGTTAACTATTGTTATGGCAGGCTCTAATTGTCCATTTTTAACCAATCCGCGCACTAAAGGGTTGGCAGCAAAGAAAATATAAGGTTTTATAGTTTCAATTTCATCGGTCAAATTTTGGAATTCGTCAAACATCTCAATGGCCCTTTCAATCATATCTCGTTCAAAAAAAGATACTACTAGATGCGCCAGCGATTTAGCATAATAGTGTATTAAGGGCTTATCGTGGGCAATATCTTTTAATTTCTCTAGGTATGGCTCCGCTTTTTGAGGGTTTCCTTTCTGGGCGAAAATTATGATTGTGTTGGAAGTTGCTTTGGCAAGTTCCTCTATTATTTGGCACTTTACTGCCAGTTCTTCTATTTCTAGTAAAAGAGCTTTCCCCGCATCCTCGAGGTCATTTTGCAATAACAGTGCTTGATAGTTAACAGCTGCCCGTAGCTGTTGGCGTTTAACCTTAGCAGTATTTGAGAGGTTTTTTATGTTATTCCATATTTCTTCCGCTTTAGAGATATCCTTCTTGGTGGCGCATTCTCCTATAAAATTGACCGACAGCATAGCTTTGAGCTCATGGACATGTATTGTAGGGAAATCCGGATTTTCCAATAGCTCAAAAGCTATTTCGGCGTTTTCGGTGTCTCCATTTGCAAGAAATGCTTCCACTAGGTTTGCTAGAACCGTTGCCAGCCACACCAGGCTACTATGTCCAATAATCTTAAAGTTTTGCGATCTTAGAAATTCTTCATAGACTTTAAGCGCTCTATCGTATTCTTGACTTTCAATGAGCATGAAGATTATTTTGGATGTTAAGCGGGAAATCTTTTCAATGAATTTTTCGCTCTTTGTAAGCTCTTTAAAGCGTACGTATAGGCGAAGGGCGAAGTCAGGGTCCTCCGGTATAACACCAATGAGGCTCGTAATAGCCCTTCCTTCCAGGTCCTCAATTTCTTTTGTTTTTGGCAAATTAGAAAACCGGGATAGTAAGTTTTCGGCCGCCGAAAAGTAACCATAACTAGCCAATGTCGTAATAATTTTGCAGGTAGCCTGAGCCTTTATCTGCGTAATTATTTCCGCTGGTTCTAACTTTTCCAAACGGTTTAATATTTCTATGCTTTTATCCATGTCTAATTGGCTAGTATAGTGGCTAATGAGGTCTATAGCTATCTGGGCCCTGACCTCTTGAATTTTGCCCAGTGAAGAATGTTTACATGTTTCTAAATTATGGAAAATCCTGTTAGTTAACCCGGCTTTCCCAGAATCAAGGAATAGATAGGCAAGATATCCCATAGAATCTGCCCATTTTTGAGGATCTTTAAACATAAATAGATGATTCTCAATAAAACTTGGAAAGTAGTTGCTGTTTTTAAGTCGCCTTTACAGTCTGTAAAAGTTGGCCCGGAAAGCGTGTTATAGACAGCGGATAAACGAAAAACGTATTGACTGGTAATTTTATGGGAAAGAGAGCTATTTACCCAAAGGGTTTTTACCTTTACTCTTTTTTGGATGCCTCTTAGCCGGTTGGGGGCTTTATGCCAGCTAAACCATACCTTTGGCAGGTGGCTTGAAAAAACTGAGCCTTGCCAGTGGTACTCTTCATAGTCCTTTAAGGCAGCTTCAATTTGGCGAAAGTGCTCTATAGCCTGCAGGCCACATAAGAAGTAAGCGCCTTTAATGCGTCGAACAAATAATTTTTCGTAGTTATTTTGTAGCTGTAGGGATGTGTCAGCTATATTTAGTAGGGATCTTTTAGACACATCCCAATACTTGATATAATATCGTTTAGGATACAGATTTAATGAGATCAAAGTTTTTATTAGATTAGCACCTTTTTCCAGTGAAAAAAAGTGAAAATTATCAATTCCCCTCAAAAAATACCTTCCTCTTACTGGGATAGATTTTTTTGCAGTGTCGGTTGACAGCCACAATTTGTGAAAATTTAATTCTCCTAGTAATTTTCCTTTTTTTGGAAGTTTCATAAGATTTTCCATAAGTTTCCTTTGAAAAAATTTTAGTATTCCTCTGAGGGAGGCGAAGAAGCTTTTTTCAAAAAAGGAGTTTATGAAGCCTTTGGGGGAGGAATAAGTGGTAGTCCCTTAGTTTTCGAGGGGCAGTCTAAATGCGGAGAACTGTCCGTGGAAAGCTCGTCCATTTTTTCCTGGGAGCGGGCATCCATTACCTCGGCTTTCACGAGGTGCAGGTGGGGCGTAATTCGTTCGGGCTCATGCATCCATATTGATAAGTCCAATATATTATTTGTTATCGAAAGTATGCCCTTTGCATAAAAGTTTATCTTATCTTCTGTGGTTCTTTCTTTAAGAGGCTTGTCCATATTGAATCCGGAAATACCTCTATCACAGCGATTGCAGAACCATCTACTGAGACTAGGCGCTTTGCTAAAAGATGCATTAAAACTTCGGCTAAACATCTGCAGTCGTCTCATCTTTTTTTCCTCTAAAGGAGTCAAGTTCCCGTCATTCTCAAGGAAGGCACATAGATCATCAATTTTTGACCCTTGGTAATTCATATCCTTGGAAAGGTGAAGTAGGGTAGAGGTATCATTACAACTCTGTATGTTAGGAAGATCTATTTTTGGCCAGCATATTCTAGAAGATGGTAAAAATGTCTTTCTACACAAACTTTGATATCTGGACAGTTTTTTTCCAAAACTTTGTCCTTTTTTCTCCATATAGTGACAAGATGGGCACAGCTCTCTTTTAATAGTTATGAGTGCCTCCAAGAGAGGAAGGTTCCAGTTTAGAATCGTATGGGAAGCCTGGGTAGTCGCAGAAAAGTTATACCTGTTAAAAATTTTCTCTAAGATGCTTTGTTTTACAGATGCCCAATCTATAGATCTATGATCTATGGGAAAATCCAAGCACTTTATCTTGCGTAACTCCTTAAGATCCCACACTGAAGAGCCAAAAGGCAATGCTTGGCTTTTGTTCTTGTAGATGGCATAGTCATTATTATCGCTGAACTTGTTAAAGACACCAATGGGCATCATTTTAACATCGGAAATACATGGCAACATGCTTTCCAAGATGTGTTCAATATATTCGTTAGGGATCGATGAGTTTGTCATTTTATAGTCTATGCTAAAAAAATGGTGGGCGGAATGAAATCATAAATCACTATAATGAAGATATATAGGGCAAAAATATCTGTAAATAATTGTATTCTTATCGTCAGGATTTTTTCTAAATATCCTACAACTTCTCTTTCTTCTATTACAGCTAAACAAAATTTTGGCATTCGCGTTTATTGCTAAAATACCTACAAAATTTATGGTTTTTTGGTAATTTATCAATACGCCCGCAGTGATTTTTACGTGATGGTTCACTTATTTGTTGCCACTTTTATCTAATAGAATTCTGGCAACATTCATTTAGACCTTAGAGCTAATGAGAAGATTTTATAGGATCGGTATAAATGATTTATATTCAAATTACCTGGAATTTCATTCCGACAGGGGTGGGTAAAAGTAGGAAAAAGGGTGGATTTTAGAAAGTTCAACTAGACCTGTATTAGACTTTCAAAGTTGGATTAAGTTTAAATATATTTGCCTTATGGCAATGTTTCTCTAGTTACTCAACTGGAGAAACAGCAAAAAAGGTGAAAGTTTTTCTTCCTCCTCTTGATTTCGAATCGTCAGCTGTATTAACGGTTAATTTTTTCACCAATCTACTCAAAGAGTTTAACTTAAATTTCTTAAAAACTGTGCAAATATCAGGGTATTTGGTGGAAAGTTAATTTCAGCTGGAAACAATTACTTTTGAGATCTACCAAAATTTGACTCTTACAGTATCAAAACATCTATACCTAAAATGATTGTACTATAAAATTTCAATTGTGCAAGTTTTTTTTTCAGTTTTTTTGCTGATAACCAAAAAAATCTAAAGCTTTTTATAAAGAGAAAAATGTCTAGTTTTGCTATTATATTTTTTTCACTTTGGGTGCTTGTAATATCTTTTAATGTCTTCTAATTAACTTATTATCTTTTTTTATGCTTTTTTAACCATAATTATTTATATTTATTTTATTTTAAATATATAAATTGCATATTTAGTTTCCAAATATATTTTTTCAGATTTTATTTATAAATATAATTCTCTCTTCTTAGTCACTTCAAATCCTATATTTAAAGTTTATTTTTTCTTTTCTGTAATTTTTTTTCAAAATCGAATTACCAAAACTCTATTATTCAAGCCATTTTGACTCATGATAAGTTTTCTTTAACCTAAACCCTACTATGTTATTTTGCCTTCATTAATTAAGCCAATGGTACTTTTCCTAATGCCTCTCTTTTTAAACTATAGAAGCTTATACTCTTTTTTAAGAAAATTTTGTACTGAAATGATACAATTTTTGATGGTAATTGCTCTTTTTATTATTTATTGGTCAACTATTTTCATGTCTCACCTAATTCTTATTATTCTGGCAATGTCTCTGATCTACGGCAAGCAATTCTTTTGGTCGTTTTCTGTCAGAATTCAGATTTAATATAATTGTTTTACTTTTCTCCTTTCGCCTTCTATAGAAGATACAATCTTTTTCTACCTTTTTTAGCATTTTTGCATAATGTTCACATATAATGTGGGTTTCTGAGATTTAATCTCAAAATCGTATTGTTGACGAATTCAAAAATTCTTGTAACTACTTCTCTTTCCTTTTAAACAAATTGGATATACCCTTAAAATTAAAAAAAAACCAGAGTCTATTATTATAAGAACTTAACATGTCCATTTTATATTACCAATAATTATGCATAATAATCTTATTATTTATTTATTTTATTATTAATTATTTTTATTTATCTTTTTTATACTTTTATATTTTTTATTCTTTTATTTTCATATAATTTAGTTTAAAAATACCTTTTTAATTTTTATAGTGTCTCTTTTGCTTCTTTTATTTATTGTTTATTAATTTCCTTTATCTTTGATGCTCACCCCGATCTCTTTTCGTTTTCTTATTTTTTATTCGTTATTTAAAATTATTCACGCAATATTTCTTTTTTTCTCCATCATTTGTAAAAATCTGTTAGCGTCACCTTAGATTTAGGTTTTTTTTACAAAAATCAGTTTCATAATTGTTCTTTTTTATCTATTTTTCTCTTGACCCGCATCATAATTTTATCCCAATAGCATTTTTTTCTGTCTTCTTTTTACTTCTCTCATAATTTTTATTACCAAAACACCTTTTTCGACTGTTTCATCAAGTCCTGGTAAATACTTTCCAGTTTTTAACACGTTTTTTGTATTGACCAATATCAATCTCTTTCCTTCTTACACTATTCTTTTTCCCCAGGATACTTTCTTTTAAGCTCTTTTATGCTCAATAATGACAATTCTTCTTCGAAAATAGACCTGTAACTCTGCTTATCTGTATCTAATTTTATATGTTGCTACGGTTTTTCATGAAATTAGTGAACCTAATACTCTAATAGTTATTTTTTGACCTATTCTCTAATCTATTCTCTAATCTATTTTCAACCCACTAACCTTCCTGAAATTTTTAAAAAATTAATTATTTCACTAGATATGTGAACTTAAGATTTTTCTACCCTTTTTTATTTTCCTCTCCAATTGTCAAAAACAGTAAACCCAAAGAAATCATTCTTTAATGTTGCGCCCTTTATTATTTTTTCTAGTTATTTAAGTTTTTTATACCTCAGAGCCTGACAAAATAAGCTTTTCTTATATCTAACAACATCCTTAATAAGTTCTTAATTATTATTAATATATTATATTAACTTATAAATTTTATTTTTATCTTTTATATTCTTTAATGTATTATATTATTAATTTTTTACATTTTTATGCATAATTATTATTTAACTATTTTGCACCTTAGCCCATCCAATGCACGTAATATTGTTTACCTGAGAAATTTTTGCTATATACTATGTAGGTTAATTTATATCCTTAACTACAAAATATAGTTCTTTTTGCTTACTTTGCTTTTCTCTCTTGCAATCTTTTTATTCCAAATAATCTAAGTATAGATTTTCATGGGTAGGGTCCTCAAAATTTCTTAACTTTTTCAAATTTTTTCTATAATCTTCCTTTCTCTTATTTGTTAATCCTTAAGCCTCCTCTTCTTCTGATCTCTTAGATCTACAGCTATCCCTTGCTTTTTAGCCATTTTCAGCTTTTATGTTCTTGCTTTAGATAACTCTTAAGGTATAATTGCTATTTAGCTGCTTTGTTTGAAGGCTTCTTGTCACCATGGTTTTCCAATGACAATCTTCTTTTCCTTAGAGCAGTACATTTTTTGCTTATTATCAGATTTGTAGTTTTGCTATGCAATTATACCTTTAAAGCTTATTTTTTCTGTTATTTTTATATAATTATACCATATATATTTAAATTATATTACATTTGATACCTTTCCCCTTCAGGATGGCCAATGTATAAAAATTGCTCCAAATCCCTGGCAACCCATGCGGCAGAAGTTTTTCATACTATGACAGGCCACAAGCCTTCAAAAGTGGAAATACTTACAACCAGCACTAATGAAACTGAGCATCACTTCACAATTGGTGAAAGGGTGGAATTTCAGGGCAAGGATCGCAAGGGTTTAAATGTTAAAGGCTTTTTTATTTGCGCCTTTGAGACCATGGATGCGGCTTTGCGCTTTTCTCAAGACATTTCCACATATCTGGGACTCACCACCTCCAATACGAAGGGAGAAGCCGACAATTATATCGGTGAATTTTTAAATGTTGTAATAGGGCTCACCTGTTCCGCATGGGCCGACCACGGCCTTCGGGTAGATTTTAACCCTCCAGAAAAGCTCCAGGAACACTCCATTGACAAGGCTCCACTAAGTGGACACTTTTTTCAAGTGATTATTGAGGCTTCAAGCTTTTATAAGACCACGCTTTTTCTCCATTTCCAACCTGAATCAACATAAGACAATCAAAAACGGGATTTTTTCTAATGGGTAGCCCTGAATTGTGGCAAGAGCTCCTTTTGTCAAAGTCTATCTTTCCGCCTGGGGACTGCTTCATAGTCCCCAGCGACTTGGTGCTCTTTGAGATACGCCAATTTATTTTAAATGAGAGTCCCCATGGGGTTATTTTATACCCTAAGCTTTATACCATCGGAGCTTTAGAGCAATCCCTCGCCTCTGAACTAGGATTAAGGCATATAAACCCTTGGAAGAAGACTTTTTTTCTGGAGTCTATGGTAACCGAGCTCTGGCAGGTTTTACAGATTCCCGACCCCATGACTCTCAAGCGCAGGCTGGAATTGGCCGATGAACTTGCCGATGCATTAGACAGGATTAGGCTTTCCGGCATCAGCTGGAAGGAGGTGGAGGCATTAGAGCCCACTTCAGTGGCCCTAACTCTTTCTCAGCTGGGAGAGCGCTATGAGGCCTGGCTTAGTGATAATAAGACCGCTGACAGGGCCCAGAGGAGAAGGGCGGTAATAGACGGCCTTAGAAGCGGCCGCTCTTTTAGCTTTTTAAAAGACACGAAAAGGCTTAAATTTCTCTATTTCCAGAGGCTCTCCCCCTTTGAGACTGAGCTACTTTCAGCTTTGGCTAGCCGCTACCAGGTGGATCTCACATTAAATGGACCGGGATGGCTCACAGATGATGTGGAACTTTCCCGGGCTGGCTCCTTGCGCATCAGGCTCATAGAAGAGCTGGAAAAGCTCAAAGATTCCCAATTGACCTTAAAATTTTCCCGGGTCGAGTCTAGGGAAGAGGAGAACGACTCCTTTAGAAATTCCAAGATACCTTCTGTCTTGCTCTATGCCTCCAACAATCTCTTTGGACCTGTGACCAAAGAGCCGCCTCCCCCTATGGACGATTCTTTATGCGTCATCGAGGCCACCGATCCCTATATGGAGGTAGAAAGCGTCCTAAGACTCTTAAAAAAAGAGATAGTAGAGGGCTGTCTCCCCCATAGGCTGGCCCTGGTGGTTCCCAATCTCCATCAGTATCTTCCCAGGATAGAAGACGTAGCCCGCAGGTTCGGGCTCAAATTCTTCCACAGGAGGGGAATTCCTTTGGAGGGGATTGGGCCTATTGTAGCTTTTTTAGACCTTCTGGCCCTCTTTGGCTCTGATTATGAAAGGACCAGAGTAATCCGCTTATTTTCCAGTCCCTATTTTGACTTTGGTCTTACCAAGGTCCCCATCTTGGAGCTTTTAGAGGCCGGGATAACAGATGATAGGGGCCAAGGCGGCTTTGTGGACAACCTCGAAAAATACCCTTATGAGGATGATTCTTCCGATGTGGCAAAGCTCCTTTCCGCTGTAAAAAGGCTAAAAGAGATAGAGGAATCAATTTTGAAGGCCAAAACTTGGAAGGAGTTTTTCCAAGTTCTTTCAGGCTGCCTCAAAGAGTTTTCCTTTGGCCCCAAGAAGCTGGCTGTTGGTAAGGAAAATTCAGCGGAATTTCCCGCAGAATATAGTGAGAGGGAGACCTTGGGTTACAATACCCTAATTGAGCTTTTTGAAGAGCTACAAGAGGCCTTTACCCGCATTCCCGAGGCCCCGGAAGTGGGTCTGGACACCTTTAGGCTTTTTTTACATAAGGCAATCTCGACTGACTATATCCAGAACTCTATAGACACCAATCCCATAGGCAAGATAAGACTCTTAAATTATTATGAGCTCCAAGGGGCATATTTTGATACCCTCTTTCTTTTGGGTCTAAACCACGGGGTCTTCCCTAAAGGCACCCAGGAAGGGGTCTTTTGGCCTAAAGCCTTTGTGGAGGGCTTTAGGAAACTAAGGATAAAATCCCTGTGGACCAACTCCTATGAACGTTACCACGAGCAAGAGGAGATAGTGGCAGCTGCTTTGGCCCAGGGGCAAAAAGTATATCTTTCCTATTCAGCCAAGGACGCCAACAATAAGCTTACTAACCCCTCCCCCCTGGTGGAGGGGGTCAAGGACCTTTGGCCCAAAGATACCTTTACCACATTGAAAATGGGTAGTGAGGTGCCGCCCCCTGGCGACATTTTGGCTGACCCTAGTGAGCTTTTTATCTACCTCAAAAGCCTTGGAAAAGAGGAAAGAAAGAGGGTTACAGAGTCCCTAGGTAAGAGCTACAGTCTTCCGGAGGATATTTTTAAGGATCCAGCTCTTAAAATAAGCCAAGAGGAAAAGAGGATCCCCTCCTTTATAATTAAATCCTTTTTGGCCCGCTCTGTGACCAAGACAGACGAGCCTATACTTTCTATA
This sequence comes from Deltaproteobacteria bacterium, assembly GCA_031279515.1. Taxonomy (GTDB): domain Bacteria; phylum Desulfobacterota; class Desulfarculia; order Adiutricales; family Adiutricaceae; genus JAITII01. The sequence continues at coordinate 6,086 of JAITII010000092.1, read as the reverse complement.
GGGGTACTGGCAGACTATACCCATTGCCCTAAACTCTTTTGGTATGAAAAGATCTTATCTTTAGAGACCTTCCCCGAGGAGCTGGAGGAATACTCTCATCTAAACAGGGGCATCTTGCTCCATGCCACTTTGGAAGAGTTTCTGCGTCCCCTGGTGGGCAAAGACGGAAAAGCCTCTCCAAGTCTGTTTTCAAAAGAAAGGCTTATTGCCATTCTGGAAGAAAAGGCCCAGGAAATGGCACAAAAGATCCCCTTAGGAAGAGAACCTATCTACCGGCGGATCTTAGCCAGGCTAACTAAGCAGCTCATCTTGTGGCTACAAAGACAAGAAAATATACACCTTTCCAGGGTCTTAGCCCTAGAATGGGAATTTCCCCTTGTTAAAATTGATACCAAGTACGGAAGTTTCTACCTCAAAGGGCGAGCGGACAGGGTGGATACCATAGATGGGAAAATCCATGTCAAAGATTATAAGCTAAACTTTCGTAACACCTACAAGGTATCCTCTAAAAGTACCGTCCCTGCCACTTCTACCTTTGCCCTAAATGTTTATGCCTTGGCGGCAGAGGAGCATTATAAAGGCCAGTCGGTTTCCGCTTCCTTTGAGTTCATCCACTATAAAGCTAAAGAGCCTAGCGAGGTGCCGTTGTTACCAGTGGGCAAAGAATTTTTTGCCGGCATCTATGAAAGACTCTATGAAGGCATTTTAGAACAGAACCCGGATTATCCCATTAAAAATCAATGCGATTATTGCCCATATTATAATATCTGCCCTAGGATGCACAATGAAGAAGACTGATTTTAACACTTTCCAGGAAAAGGTCCTTGCTTCCAGCGATAATCTCTGCGTAGTAGCCGGCGCCGGCACCGGCAAGACCAGGGTCCTGGTGGAATACATCGTTAGGTTTTTGGAAAATAACAACGAGGGATACAACTTAAGTAATGTCTTGGCCCTCACCTTTAGCGAAAAGGCAGCCGCCGAGATGCGCCAGAGGTTATTAAAATCACTTCGTGACAAGCATAAGGAATGCGAGGGGGATAAGAATAAAAACCGCTTTTGGTCAGCTGAAATTAGGCGCCTGGGTCAGGCAGAGATAGGGACTATCCACAGCTACGCCTTAAATATAGTACGCAGCTACGCCTGGTCCTTGGGCCTTCCTTTGGGCCTGGAAGTGGAAAGTAACTCCAATCTTGTAGAAGCGGACTTATCGGGCTGCCTTTCGGATCTCTTGGGACAAAGAGATAAGGATCTACTCTCCCTTTTAGAGGTCATGCGCTTTTCAGGCCGGCAACCTTCTTTGAAGGCCTGGCTTATGGTTATGCTGACTCGCATGAGCTCCTGGGGCCTAGCTGAGCTAATTCCAGCTGAAAGTGAGTTAGAGCTTCTGCCTTTGGCAGAGGCTTATTTGAGTAAACTACTTGAATTTCAAGAGTATTTATTCTCTCTTAATGGCCCTGACCTTAAGGACGCGGACAGGAAAGTATTAGACTCCCTTGGTGATTTTGTACCCCTTGCCTCTACTATTATAGATAGACTTAAAAGCAATCCGCCAGCTTTAAGGGAACCCTGGGCGGATTTTTGGGATTTTTCCTCCAAGTGCAATGACTTTACTAAAAGCTTTAGGAGAGCAAAGGGCGCAAAAAGAAGTGATTACAAAACCGAGCTAGAATATATGATGACCTTACTGGCCCAATGGGAGAGTGACAGAATAAGCGTCCCTTTAAAGGAAAGCCTTGCCAGGCTTTCAAAAAAGCTCTCACCTATGCTCCAGGAGCGAAGGCTTTCTAGAGGGAGTATAGATTTTGATGACATGCTGTCCATGGCGCGGCAAATATTCCGGCAAAGAAAGGACAAGAGGGCAGAAGAAGAGGGCCGCTGGAAGCTTTTAGTGGTGGATGAGTTCCAGGACACCAATAGGCTCCAGGCCGATCTTTTGGGTCTAGTCATCCAGGACCCAAAGCTGGATCCCCGGGCCTTTTCAGAGCTAAGCTTTACGGAGGTAGATGGTACCCTCAAGGTCTTTGGGGATCCCAACCAATCCATCTACTGGTTCAGGGGCTCTGAGCCAGCTATCATGCTGAACCTTAAAAAGCTTTTTAGTGAAAAAGATGCTAATGGCTTATATTTGACCCTGGTACACAATTACCGGACTGCAGGACCACTTTTAAATTTTTTTAACAGCTTTTTTAAAGAATTCATTGGCGAGGATGACTATGTAGAACAAATAGTGGAAAGGGAAAAGTTCTATCCGCTGGCTCGCCCAGTTACGGTCATAACCAGGGAAAGTAAAGAAGAGATTCATCAACCGGACTGGAAGCTCATAGAAGCGGATTTTATAGTGCGCTACATTAAAGAGCTCATATCTGGTAAGACGGGGGTAAAGGTTGTAGATGACAATACCAAAGAGTTTAGGGATCCTGCAACTGGTGACATTGCTATCCTTTTGTTACGCCGGAAGTTTGCCTCGTGCTATGAGGATGCTCTAAAAGCTAATGGCTTTAGTTGTCATACCTTGGAGGGTAAAAGGACCTTTGCCGATCCCATAGCCTTGGCTCTGGCCTCAGCTTACCTGTATCTTGCTGGTTATGAGGAGGACAAAAGCTTAGCTACAGTGCTTTTATCCCCTCTAGGACCAGTTTCTGAAAGCTCCTTAGAGCTCATGGTGAACCCCCCAAATGCCGGCTTTTGTAACTTAAAGGAATATTTTACTTCCTCTCCACCTCCCTTACCCTCAGAGCTGCCAGAGGAAGAAAAGAAGAAGATAGCTCAGCTCCAAAGGCTCTTTTTGTCCTTAAAACCTCTCTTTATGCGTTTTTCCCCTGGAGAAATAATGGAAAGGATAGTTGAAGAGCTATCTTTGGTCCCTTTAATCTATACCAGACAGGACAATGGGGAGAGGGTAAGGGATCTGCAAAACTTTTTGGGACTTATCAAAGAGCTCCCAGTAAACAATGTGGCCTCTGGCTACGGACCTATGGACCTTATCTTGGATCTTATAAATAGCGATCATTCTACCGGCCAGGCCGAAGCTGTGGACCTGGGGGAGGAACCGGACCAAAAGGCTATCAAAATGATGACCTGCCACCAATCCAAGGGTCTGGAGTTCCCTATAGTGATTATCCCGGAGGCAGATTTTTCTACTAGAGGTATGCCCAGTAGCCTAAGAATGGACGATGACGGGACTTTTGATATCTCCTTTAACCCAGAATTGGGGCAGATGAAACTTGAAAGCGCAAAGTACCAGCCAATTTTGGCAAAGGTGGAAGAAAGCGAGCAGGCCGAACGCCGCAGACTTTTTTATGTAGCTGCCACCAGGGCCAAGGATCACCTGGTTCTCTTGGGCAAAGAGTCGCCTCCTGACCAAACACCAGGGGATGACGAAACTGATGGGTCTGCCAAAACTAAAAGGGCTGCCAAACCTAAAGGGGCTGACGAACCTAAAGCGGATGCCAAACCCCCAAGGGCTAATACCAAGAAGAACTGGCTAGAAAGTTTCTATGAGATAGTTTTAAAAAGCGATCTGAAAAATTCTGTGAATTTTATCTCCATGCCTGACGCTTGCGAAGAGGGTCCTCAAAGGGAAAGGATCACAGAAACAAGCGCCGAGATTAAAGAAGAGGGTAACTCTGGCCAGCTTTTGCTCCCCAGGGTAGAGATGCTGGACCCAATTTCCTCATCTACTGGGCTTGTGACCTCGGTAACCAAGTATATTAAGCTCTTCACTCCCAAAAAGGACGAGCGGTCAAGAACTATTTCCGAGGGGCAGACGGAAAAGGAGCTTAAAAAGCTCAATAGCTCCCTGTACGAGGGGCAGGATTTTTACAACTCTCCCGAAACTGAAAGGCTTTTAAAGGAAGAGGTGGAAAATACGGAACGGGTGCCGGAAAGCCTCAAAAGGCGAACTAGCCCTCAGAAGCTGGGCACGCTTTTTCATTCTGCCATGGAACTAACTGACTTTTCCCAGGATAAAGAAGGCTATCTGGAAATTCTGAGAAAAAGCTCTAATATCTACTGCATTAAACCAGTCGAAGAGGACCTTAACTATCTGGCGGGGAAGGCCATGGAGTTTCAGAATTCTACCTACGGCCAAGAAGTTATAGAAAGCCTTAAAAATAGCCTTCTGGTCTGGAGGGAGTGGCCCTTTTGGCTGAAGTTGGATAAAGACGAGCTAGGAAATAGCCCCGTAATCTTAACTGGGGTGGTGGATCTGTTTTATACAAATGCACTAGGTGACGGCCATATCATAGACTATAAACTAACAAAGGGCCCCAGCGAGGAGCAGTATTTAAGACAAATAGAGCTCTACGCCGAAGCCCTCAGGAGGGCAGGGTTTTCAAAGGAGATTAAAAAGACGCTCTGGTACCTCGAAACCTAGTTACAAGACCACGTTCAAGGTGGAAGGCCTTTCATTTAGGTATTCTACCTCTTCCTTTTTCTCGCGTTCCTTGGTTTCAGTCTTCTGATCCACTGGAGGGGCTTTTTCTTTTCCCCCAGCAGATGTTTTCAAGGTGGCCGCCAAGAGCGGGCTGGAAACTTTCTCTTTTTCCTTTTTACGGTTGATATAACCCAGGAAATCACTTGATACCAGCATGGTTCACCTCCACAAAAGATACTTTTAAGGGTATCTTACCCTTTCTTAACTTATCGGCTGATAAGAGGCCGTACTTTAGAGAAAATGCATTTTTCTTTTGAGGTGAAGCTAAAGAAAAATTGTAAGGGTAAATGTATTAATGCATTTTTCGATCCTATTTGCTTTCAAAAGTAGTTAAAAGAGTTAACTATGTACATTATATTTTATTTATATAATTGAATATATCTCTATAATTCACTATAAATATTAATTATAATAATTATCATAAATTATATGAGAAAAGAGTTAAAAACGAAGATTCAGCAAATTAATCCTTTGGAAAAATCGCAAGTTAGAACGGCTTGCGCGGACAATTAAAAAAGTCCTACCGTAGTTAATATTTTTTCCGAAAAGCTCAGAAAAAGTATTTGACTTTTGTATGATAATGTTGTATAATTAATGCGAATTGGTGGCAATTTTTTTAACGAAAGCGGTTTATGGGTTTAGTTAATCATAGAAATATCCTTCCTATAAAATACACAAAATTGTTAAATTCCGCTTTGGTGCAATTCCGACCTCTTGAATCTAATTTAAATGCAAACCCATCTAATAAAAGTCTTCAAAAGCTTAGTACCCTATACCAAGAAACTATGCATATGACAGACCGAGCTATAAGACCTAGCTTATTCGGGTTTTTTACGTAGTCGCAGAGTTTATTTAAACCCTTATAGATTTATTTAAGATTAAAGGTCATTTTAGTTTTTGTTACAGTTCTTGGTATGGAAATGAATAATAGAGTAGAGTAGGAGAAGTTTTAGAAGAGTGCCTTAACAATTTTCTAGCGATGGCACTATGGCAAAGCCAGAGCTAAGAAGGCTTTCCTTAATACTAAGTTCATAAGCTTTTGTTTATCTAAATTCAGAATAACAAAGCGATGGCTGCGCATTTTCGTGGGATAGATTCACATACCGTAATTACTAATCTTTTATCAGGAGGAAATAGCATTGTCAAAGAAAAAGAATTTTTCGTTAAATGACAAGGACCGTCAACTTATGGCTTTAGCTTGGGACAAATACAAGGATAAATACGATGAAAGCAAGAAGGAAGACCGAATAAAATACCTAATAAATTTTTTCGTAGATTACGAAAATACGTACTATTGCTACAAGCGTATGATAATGACCGCTGGAGGGGATCGTCCACTTAGCCAGTCTGAGTCAATAATCCTGAGAGCTCATGAATATACTTTCAGAGAGTACAGTAAAATGAAGGAAGAGATCCCTTGGCTAACAAATCTGATATCCAGGGTAAAGATTTTGGAATCAGGAGTCGAGAACCCTGAACAGCTCTTTTCTCAGTTTCCGATTCCGAGCCTCGGGGATATAATAATGGAGTTCGAAAAGTACGCGGACAAAGTTTTTCCCCTCATAGCCTATCGTGACTATCTATTTGAACACTCGGACGAAGAATTATTAACGAGTTGATCTTAGCTAACCTTTGAACAAAGCTTACAAAA
>JAITII010000036.1 GCA_031279515.1 Deltaproteobacteria bacterium | reverse complement strand
AGACTCTGTGCCCCACATACTCTATACGTAAAATATTTTCGCGAAGCTATTACCCTAATAATACGCTGCTTTTAGCCGATAGTTTTGTTTTTTTCATGGCAGAACCTAAATATTCCAGGTGTTTACAATTGCCGAATGCAAACCGATGACAGCTATGACCCCATTATACATTTCTGCCATTTATGATAACGACGCCTCTTGAGGGTTCTTTTGGGCGTTTAAGCTTGACCCTTTAGGTTTCCCAAAGGGTCAAGCTTTCACTGCAGCTGTGACGCTCTTTAATTTTATTTTCGCGTGCTTAAATCTTACCAGTGCCCCCTCTGAGACCGAAGCCTTTAGAAAGGAGTGCCTTTAGTTCTTAAGATTTCCCACCGAACTTCCACCTTTACTTTTTAGCAGGGTTTAAAGCCTTTGAGGCCTAGTTTAGGGCTTATGGAAGTTATAAGGCCCTTTAGGGCAGCTTAACTAAGCTTATGAGAGACCCTTTTGGCTTGATAGGAGTAATAGCAACGGCTTTTGCATAAAAAGTATCAGGCAATGGCACAGGCGCTCATTTGTGAGCCCCGTCTTCCTTTCTTAGGTTGGCAAAAGAATTAAATGATGATTTTTTTCCGAGTGGTATTAGATTCATCTCTTTTATAATTTAGCCTGAGTCTTTTTTTTGTTCTTAGAGGAAGCTTATTAATTTTATCAATATGGACAATTCATTGATTATTCATCGTTCATACACCTCATTATGTCATTTTTAGTAGGACTTGAAATATCGTTAAATCTTAACTTTGAACCAGTGAATAGACTTTACCCTAGTTTTATTTCTTTGGTATTTGTGTATTATGCCATATTAGATTTCAAAATGCATTAGATAATGAAACTGATATACAACATAATTTCAAATTTATTTTCCCATTACCTTTCATCTTTTTTCAAAAATTACCAAATCCTATATAGAGATAGAATTTTCATATTTCTAATAATTATCAACCTAACTAATCATAAATTCATAGCCATATTTATTTTTCGTTCCATAAAGATACCTTTTTTATTACGTAATTACCAAATACATATTAATTTCTTTTCGTGGTTTTCTTAGCTTTAGACGATTTTCTAAGAATTTCTAAAGTTTTTCTGAAGCTTAAGATAAGATAGCGGAGAGAAAGGAGAAAGTAAAAGGGAGGAGCTAAGTTTTACTTTAAGACAATAGTCAAGTTTAGTTTCACAATTTTGCAAACCCAAAACCCAACCGTCCTAACTCATGTTCCCAAGTTTAGGTCAGTTCAAGGTATCTTTAACACTATTTAAAGATTAGTACTTTTGAGGGTAGCTTTTTTGGCATATTTATTCCTTGTGAGGATTTAGAAAAAAGCCTAAATTTCTCGTTTTTTTATTTTTACAAGCTAAGACTACCACTCTTTGAAAAAAAGGTTAAAAAACCAGATGGTCGGGTGCCTTCCAAGACTTTCCTACTGGGAGGGCAAAGGATAGATGTAGTATTGTTCCAGAATATAGAAAATTCTGCCTTTCTTTCCATAAATTATCAGGCTTTGGATACCTGTTTTGACAATGCTGACTCTTGGCAGAAAGTTTTGCAGATTAGACTGAGCTTCTTCCATATTTAGTATTATTTTTATCATTTCCTCTAATTATAGTAGATTTATTTCTTCTGCATCTTCTTTAAGATTTTTTACATTTTCCTTCCAAATCCAGGCCTAAAGCTTACAAAAAGCTTGAACTTAAGCAGCAGTGGCACAGATTATGTACAGATTTCTTGCCAAAGGGCCTTATTTTTTTCTAAACTGGACCTGGTTAGAAGGGATCTCTCAAGGGGTTTGACATATTTCCAAGAGGATTAACTTAAAAATCTGGCCTTGAACTTGCTATAAATCTTTGCGCCAAGCGCTAGCCTCATGACGGGCTAGGGGCAATTAAAGCGTTTACGCGTGAGGGAGTTATATGGCCTTCAATTTTAGCGAATCAATATCCCGCGGCAGGGAACGCATAGCCGCCACCAGTCCTTCTAAGCTTATAATAGGTGGGCTTTTGCTGCTATTGGCCACAGCGGCCTTTATCTATTTTCTAGTCTACAATAATAGGACCTCCTATGACGTACTCTACAGCGAGCTTTCCCCAGAGGACGCCGGAGCCATAACAGCCGAGCTAAAAAAAGAGGATGTATCTTACCAGCTGAGCGATGGCGGGGCGGTTATTGAGGTTCCCAGCGATGTGGTTCATGACACCCGTCTGAATCTGGCTATGAAGGGGCTGCCGGCTAAAAGTGGTGTTGGATTTGAGATCTTTGATGACCATCAGCTGGGTGTTACTGACATGGAGCAGAAGATAAAGCTCCAAAGGGCCGTAACAGGGGAACTGGAGCGCACCATCATGCGCTTTCCCGAGGTCACAGATGCCAGGATCCACCTCACTGTACCCCGAGAGACCCTCTTTATAGAGGATCAAAAAGAACCCACCGCGTCGGTGGTTTTGACACTTAAGAGGGGGGCTACCCTAGATAAGTCCAAGATCATGGGTATAGTCCACCTCATAACCTCAGCTGTGGACGGTTTGACGCCTGATAATGTCTCGGTAATTGACACAGAAGGTGGGCTCTTGTGGAGCAAAGACTCCCAAAGGCCAGGACTTTTAAATGATGAACAATTAAAACAAAAAAGGGCTTTTGAAAGGGATTTGCAAGCCAGGATAAACAGTATGCTGGAACGGGTCCTGGGACCTTATAAGGCTACAACTCAAGTAAATGTTGAGCTTGATCTAAAAGAGGTGGTAACCAATGAGGATTTTTATGACCCTGAAGGAAGCGTAGTAAGAAGCGAACAGCGCATCCAAGAGAGGGAGACGGGCCCTGGCAGGGCTAATGCTGGAATCCCCAATGCTACCTACGAGCTGGGCACGGCTAACCGCCAGAATTCAGGGCAGAACGACAATGTGGTCACCTATACAAGCTCTGAAGAGACCACCAATTATGAGGTCTCCAACACAAAAAGGCAGACTGTTTCTGCCTCCGGTGACCTTAAAAAGGTTACTGTGGCCGTGATTGTAGACGGTTTTTTTACAGAAAATGAAGCCGGAGAACAAATATTTACCCCTCTACCGGCTGAACAGATAGCCCAGCTCACAGAGGCCATCAAAAATACCATAGGTTTCGATGAAAAAAGAGGTGACAGCGTGTCCGTGACTTGCCTTGAATTCTACCGTGAAGAGAACGTCTCGGTCTGGGCATTATTCGTCCTAGACCTTTTAAGGGAGTTTGGCAGGCCGCTAATAAATCTCCTACTTATTATCCTCTTTTTCATCTTTGTCATAAGGCCTATCTTAAACTGGCTGAAAAAAGAGGTGGAACCTGCTGGCAGCGGAGCAGAACAGGCTGTGCTCCCTGACTATCCAGTAACAGGACCTCCAGGAGGAGATAGCCTCCCCTTGCCTCTCCCGCCATCAGGTACTGGAGATTACTCTCAAAGCGAGGTGTACCCAATGGGCTCTGGAGTGGGAGGGGGTCCGGGTTCTACTACAAGTCGGCAGACAGGTCTTTCAGAGGCGCGCCCAGGTGATGCCGCAGATGAGGGGGAGGAAGAAGATTATGAGTCAGACGACACTGACACCTCCCAGTATGACTACGAGGAACCTGAAGATGTGGACGTGCCTCAGCGTCTGGAATATGGTAAGCTTACAAGAGAAAATATCTTGCCTTTGGCTCGCGATAATATGGACCGCACAATCGGACTTTTGCGTAAATGGATAGAACAGAAACCAACCGATAGCCAACCGGAGAAGTAAGATGCCCAGAGAGGAACTGCCTGCGGGTTCTCCCGCGGAACTGAAAGGGCCAGACAAGGCCGCTATCTTCCTGCTCACCATGGGTGAGGAGTTCACCACCGATATCTTCAAGGAATTGGATGATCTGGAGATAAAGGACCTGGGTAAAGCTATGAGTAACATCCAGAATGTTACCCCGGTTCAAGTCCAGGATGTCTTGTGGGAGTTCTCTTTGGCTATGCAAGAGCCCGGGGATATCAGGGTAAAGGGAGACGATTTCTTTAAAAGCACTATAGAAAAGGCCTTAGACGGCGATAGGGCTGGAGGGCTCATCCAGGATGTCAATTCTCCAGTTCCCTTTTCCAACATCAAAAATATTGATGCCAAGGCCCTGGGAAACTTCATTCGTAATGAGCATCCCCAGACAATAGCTCTGGTATTGGCGCACATTGATTCGGGAAAAGCCGCCCAGATAATCTCCGAGTTTCCGGAACCACTGCAGCAGGATGTGATGTTGCGCATAGCAGACCTGGAGTCTGTGCCCATGAGCATCCTAGACGAGGTGGAGCAGGTCTTAAGGGAAGAGATAAAAGCCCAGGGTCCTGTGGGAGGCAGACAGGCAGGTGGTTCAAGTACTGTAGCTGAGATCCTAAACCAGGTGGATCAGAATACTGAGAGCACTATCCTAACCAAGCTGGAAGAGGAGCGCTCTGATTTGGCCAATGAAGTCCGCAAGCTCATGTTTGTCTTTGAGGACCTCATTAATGTGGACGATCGCTCTATCCGCACCATCTTGAAGGAAGTAAATAACGACGAGCTCACCTTGTCACTTAAAGCCGCATCCCCTGCCATGCAGGAAAAGATCTTCAATAACCTTTCTGAGCGCGCTGCCAGTATGATCCGCGAGGATCTAGAGGCCATGGGTCCCACCCGCTTGGCCGACGTGGAAAAGGCACAGCAGGCAGTTTTAAGAGCTGCCAAGAAGCTGGAGGCAGAGGGCAAGATAGTCATTGGTAAGGGTGATGGAGGCGACCAGTTTGTCTGAGAGAGCTTCCAAGAAAGCACATGAGGCTCCAAAAGTAGAGGACTTTTTGGTGGAGGACTTTTCTGGCGGCAGCAAAGGTGCCCCGTCCCAAAAAGAGGATAATATCCCGCGCGTAGCCAGTTTTGAGGAGTTTCAAAATGACTCTAAACCGCTTTCCGCCCTCCTAGATGAGATCCCCTCTTTGGGTTATCTCTTTTCCCCCTTTGATCCAGGTAAGCTCCAAGAGCAAAATCCTTATGAGTCCATGTTGTCGGAAGAGGAAATTGCCAAGGAGTTTCCCTTTGAGGACATGGATGCCAAGGATGAAAACATCATAAGTACCTTGGATAGGGCAGAGAAAAAGGCCAAAGAGATAGTAGACACTGCCGCTGGCCAGAGGGATAAGATTCTGGCAGATGCTCAGCAAAATAGCCAGGACCTTTCAAAGGACACTGAGGCTAAAGCTAAACTCCAGGCGGATGAAATAATTCAATCCGCCCGCCTAGAAGCCCAGAAATTAAAAGAAGAAGCCTTAAAAGAGTCTGAAGAGCTGCAAAATTTAAAGGCCTCTGTAGATAAGCTAAAGGCCGAGAGCCAGGCTATCCGCGAGGAGGCAGAAAATGGAAAACTTAATAATGAAAAGAGGGCACAGGAGCTAACTAAACTTTCCGAAGATTTTCAGGCTGAAAAAGACAAATGGCTTTCAGAAAGAGATACCGAAAACCTGGAAAACAGAAAGAAGCTAGAGGACCAAGGCTATGCCGACGGCTTGGCTAAGGGGCAAAAGGATGGCTTCAAGGCTGCCCATACGGAGGCTGAAGCTAGTTTAAAATCCCTCATGCAGGTCTTACACCGACTCTCTGAGGTCCATGAGGACCTGTGGAGACAAAATTACGCCCAGTTGGTGGATCTATCTGTAGAAGTGGCAGAGCAGATCCTAAATAAAGAGATTGAAAATGGTAAAGGCTTGGCAACTGGTGCCTTTTCAGCCTGCGTCTCTTACCTTAAGAAGGCCCATAATGCAACATTTAGGGTTTCCCCTGGTGATTTAGAAGAGTTGGAGGCAGCTAGAGCCCAGTTCCGAGATAGCATAGGGAGTTCTACCAACATAAGGTTTATTCCCGATCCCGCTTTGGGACCCGGGGACCTGGTCATGGAATCCGATGTCGGCAGACTGGATGCCACCATCTTAAACCGTAGGGATAATGTCTTAGCTGTTCTTAAAAAGGCCATAGCCGAAGGCCTTACAGCCCCGCCTCCGCCTCCCTTGGAATACCCTAAAGCCCCCTTAAGTATTGATGAGTCCGGGGAAAAAGAAGCCCTTAGGCCCGAAGAAAAAACAGAGGGTGCGCCTGAAGAAGGGGAAACTACTTCTAAGGCAGAGCCCCTGCCCAGCCCACCAGAGCCTTTAGAGGTCTTGGAAGAGCCAACTGGGCAAAAACCCCAAGATACTTTAGCAGAGGAAAAGGAGCGCCCAGGGGAAGAAGCCTTAGAAGTTAAGGCCCCGGATAGCCCAGCTGAGGAAGAATCTTTAGATGCCACAAAGGCTAGCTCGGCGCCTGTTAAGGCCCCGGACAAGGGGCAGGCTGTGGAAGAGGCTGTAAAGACCATAGAGGAAGCCTTGAGTGCTGCTGATAAGGGAGCTAAAAAAACCGAGGAAAACCTAAACATATTAGAAGAAGAGCTAGAGAAAATAGAAAAGGCACCAGAAGGAGAGCTTCCACAGGAAGCCTTACAATCTCTAGAGTCTTCTGACCCGCAGCAAGTTGAAAGCCCTGAAGCTCAAGACTTAGAGCCTGGGCCATCGGAAACCTTAGAGCCAAAGTCTTAAGACCATGATCCCCGATACTTCCTTAAATATCTGGGAGCATTCTAAGGCCTTAAGAGAGCTGTGCCAAAGGCGAGCTCTAGATTTGGAGCCAGAGATGGACTGCGCTAGCCAGGCGGCAGAGATTATTTGTTCCCTCTCACTTAAAGACTCTAGTCGCATCTTAGATGTGGGTTGCGCGGCAGGGCACTTTATCCATTCTTTAAAAAAACGGGGGAACTTTTCCTATTATGGCCTAGACTATAGTCCCTCTTTTATTAAAATAGGCAAAAAGGCTTATACCCAGCTGGGCCTGGACCCTCAAAGGCTCATTTTGGAGTCTATAGATGACATTAAAGGCCTTAAAGCGGACCTGGTTCTTTTCATGAATGTGTTGTCCTTTAATCCTGATTTTAGAAGGCCAATATATAGAGCCATGGAAACAGGCGCCAATACCATCTTAATTAGAGACAATTTTGGTGAGAAGACCATTGTACGCTGGGAGCTGGACGGCCATTTAGACGAGGGCGCAAATCATCTCATGGGCTATTGGAATGAGTGGTCCCGCCAAGACATGCGGAGCTATTTACAAGATTTAGGCTATGCAAAAGTGGACTTTATCGAAGATATCCGCACCGGGGGTTCTATCGAGCTTGTGGTGGGAAAACCCTACCATTGGGCCTATGTAATGGCTCGCAAATAAATAGCTTTAAGCTTTTGAAGTTTAAAGCCTTTAGCCCCGGATTAGCCAGTCCATTAAACTGGCCATTGGGTCCAAGAGAACTTGCCGTAGAGCTTAAAGCCTACGTCTTAGATGATGAGGCACTCTTTAGGCCCTTTGAGCCAGGGCCAACACAGGTTGTTTTAGCCGCCAGGATGCAATGGTGTTTTTGTAAGAGCTTGGACAAGAGGGAAAAAGCCTACGGCTTTTTCCCAAGTCAGGGTAAGCACCTAAGCGCAGCTCTACTTCTGGCAGGGTTATTTCCTTAATCTGGAAAATTAGGGCTTTTCTAATTTTATGCCTAAATCCAGCAATCCTCTTTTGGGCGGAAAAAATAATCTTAAAAGTGCCCTACACCTTAGATAGTTTAAAATACTGAAAATGAGAGCTTAAATATATGGAGTTTAACTCCTTAATAAATTAAATATATCTTATTACTTTAAAATTTTATCTTATTAGTGAATAAATAAATATGTTAAGTGTTAAAATTAAATTTTTAGTATATAACATTATTTTTGTATCATAAAAAATTTAAACTTCTTTTTTTTGGAATTTAACTAGCCCTTGGCCCCGGCTAGCTTCAAAACAATGCCCAGGGCACAATTCCATTAATAGACAGATTGGCTTGCAATTTTAGAGGGATAAAATGGGTGATAAAATTGGGGATAAAAAATATGCTTCAGCAGAGACCTGGGCCCTGACAATCAGCAACAACACTATATATAGTATTAGATTGATATAGTTATCCAAATATATAGTATAATTATTGGCTTTCAAACGATTTGTCGGGCTTTTGTTCTGGGCTAAAAAAAAGTTATAATGTTATGATCATTTTGTCTTATATATAAGTTCGCTGTGGAGGTGTAAATTTCATGCGACAGCGGCTCGTTTTGGCATGTTTGTTCATGTTTCTCATCGGTTGCCATGGCCCATTGGATGACGCCTCCATGTCGGAGATTAGGAGTCGCGATTCATATATAGATTTGCTTAAGAACCTCTTGACGCACGATGAGATTTTTTATTTCAATGAGCGATCCGAATCCCTGCGTTTGGACGCACTAAATATCACTTCTGAAGTCATAACAGCTGCCAAGGTACGCTGGGTGACGGACAAAGAGTTCATGGAGGTCTTTGATAAATGGCTCCCCCAGGGTGAGGGCAGGGTGGTCCTTCTGGGAATTTACAATAAGAGTTTTAAGAAAGATGACGTTTTAAAAAACGGCAGCTATAGGGCCAAATTGCAAATAAACGGTGTGACCTATGAGCCCTTAGACGTCAAGGAGGTAAAGCAAGCTTTTTTAAATAGATATTTTCCGGTCTTTAACCATTGGGCAAAGGTCTTTGCCTTTCACTTTCCTGTACCTATGAGCCAGGAGCCCGGCATCCTTGTGGTAAACTGGCCCTCTGGTGTCCGCACCCTGGAGCTAAAGCCTTAGCTGCCTTTCTTTTTTTAATCTTACATTTTATTTTTGTTAGACTTCTAGTGGAATACTATGCTTTTTTTTAAGTCCTCCTCGCTAAAAATCCATAGGCTCTTGTCCTTTAGGCGCCTTGCCCGTCTGGGCGCCATGGGCCTGGCGGGACTTTTATTCTGTATTTTGTCAGCTTTAGCGGCTTTGGCCCAAGAGCAGGCTGGGTATCTTCCCGATTCTATCCTCTATCCAGGGACCAAACCTGGCATCATCCTGGTAGTGGACAAGAATATGCAAGAGCTCCGTATCTATAGCCACGATGGTCAGGGAGGCGTTGTCTTGGAAAAGGTCATTCCCTGTTCCACAGGTATGGTGCGGGGTGACAAGCTGGTGCGGGGCGACAAAAAGACGCCCAATGGCTATTACATCTTCAATCAAAAGCTCCTACCTTCTGAACTCCCTGAGATCTATGGGATCCTGGCCTATCCTATGGATTATCCCAACTTCTGGGACAAGAACATAGGCCGTAAGGGAGATGGTATTTGGACCCACGGGGTCAATAAACCGCTTATGGACTTTGATTCCGTTGGTTGTGTGGAGCTTTTAAATCACGATCTGGCGGCTTTAGAGGATGTCATAAATCTCTATGACACCCCCATACTGCTATATGAAGAGGTGCGCTATGTCTCCTCTGAAGAGTTGGTTAGAGACGCCAGGGCAGTGCGTAACTTTGTGGAAGATTGGCGTTATGCCTGGGCCAGTAAGGACCTGGACACTTACGCCAGGATGTACGACAGGAATTTTTACAATAACGACGGAATGAGCTATGAAGCTTGGATGAACCACAAGCGCAACGTTGCCGCAGGCTATAAAAAAATAGACATTCGTTTAGACGACATGCGGATCTACCGCCACAGGGATGTGGTGGTGGTCTCCTTTATCCAGAGATACCAAGGTGATGGTCGCTACAGCTCAGTAGGTGCCAAGCGTCTCTACCTCAAGGAAAGCGGAAGCTCTTTTTTTATCGTGGCTGAAGAGTTCATAGGTAACCCCCAGCCTCCCACCAACAAGAGACTCACCCCGGAGGAAAAATACGCCGCCTTAACTACCCCGCCCTTGTCTGTGGCTACCTTTTCCCAGCCTGTGGTTACCGCAAGCGCTGGGGCCATCAATCCCGCCTCCGATGTCTTTTTGGCAGCGGCAGCACCTAGTGCTGTCTCTGATGCCGCCCAGGACGAGCAGGCGCGGGCTGATTTGGAAGCAAGATTTAGGACAGGGGCGCCCACCCCGGACCAGGTCCCGCCTGAAGATAGTCCCCCTGTCTTAACAGCCGAAAGCCAGGGGACAGATAATTTTTCCTCTTCTGTAACCGGGCAGCTTACCCAAGGCTATCCCCCTTCTACTTCTGAGCCAGAAGCTACCCAGGCAGGGGAGCTTTCCTTGGCTGCTGTGCAACCTAATAGCTCAACAGACGCCTATGGGACTGGGGTTCCGGCTGCGGACCCGGCTCTTACCTCTGATGCTAGCTTAGAAGCGGGAGAAGACTATTCCGGCCAGGCTTCTACTTCCACAACCACAGGGGAGTTAGCAGCAGCCGCAATGCCAGGGCAAACGGTCTCACCAACTCCTGAGACTGGAGGCTCTGAGCTAACGGCACTCATTGCCGCCTGGGAGATAGCCTGGGAGGCCAAGGATGAGGATAGCTTCTTTTCTTTCTACGACGAGAGCTTTCGTTTCTTGGACAAGGGGATGGATCTAAAGGGGTTCAAGGGTTACAGGGGACGGCTCATGCGTAAGGCAACTACCATAGAAGTGGGGATCTCCGATCTAAAGGTTAGCCTGGACGGAAACAAGGCAACTGCTACCTTTACCCAGAACTATAGGAGCGACAACTATAGGGATACTGGGGTAAAGACGCTTACCTTTGCAAAGGATTTGGGGTCCTGGAAGATAACTTCCGAGGCTTTCAAGGCCACATCTTAGGGTGACTAAATTGGAATTACCCGATAGTCTGAAAACCGACACCAGGAGACCAGAAGGTAAAAACCTTCATATCCTTGTCATGAGCGACCAAGGTGCCACCAGGCGCTTTTCCGTTTCCACGAGCTTTCTGTGGGTCATGGTAGCTGTTGCCATTTTGTTGTTTTTGGCAGTGGCAGTTTTAGCTTATATGGTAAGTTCGCTCTTAGTAGACTATAGGGTGCTTAAAAATGAGTACGATTTTAGAAACCAGTATGTGGAAAGGATGGAATACAATAGGACTTTAGAAACAGCACCTGATGATACCAGGCAGATACTGGAAAGACTGGACCAGGCGGTACTCTCAGCTGTGGCAGACGATGACGAGCTGGCTCTTCCGCAACCAATGGATACCGGAATCCCTGGGGCCAACGGGACAGCAAATGAGGCAAGTACTGGTGAAAATCCCACAGGTGACGAAGAAGCTACTAACTCCAATCCCGCAGAAGATGAGGGCCAGGCTGAAACTGATAACCTTGAAGGTCAATCTTTAGACCCTCCGGCAGCAGATACTCAAGAGCAAGGGGAGGCTAATAGCCAAGGGACAGGTTCAGAAGAGGCAGCCTGGGCTAGCTTAAACGCACTTTTGCCCCGCACCTTGCCGGAACCATTTCTAGATGTGGATGAGTTCAGGTTTACTGCCAGGGGCAATTATTCCTATTACCTAAAGCAAGCAGCTGAACCTGGTACCCGCTTAAGAGGCAGGGCTATAACGGTTTTTTCCCTCCAGGACCAGGCCGGTAATGTCACCTTGGTGTCCGATCCTGAGATAGATTTAACTAAACCCTCTCAGGGTTACGAAAGGGGCGGCAAGTTCAATATTATCTCCTCTAAGGTCTATAGGGGCGACATAGATATTCCACCTGGCTCCAAGGCGCTCTCGGCGGAAGTCTTGGCCTGGGATGAGACCAGCCATGAATTGATTTTCCGTAAGAGGGTATCTTTGGGAGGGGTCAATTGAAAGTTTATAGCCCCTCCATAGGCATTTGGGCTTTGGTCTTTCTCTTAATGGGCCTTTTGGGCTCTAGGGCTGTCATCTTGGCCAAGGCCTCCCAGGCGCCTCCCCTGTTAGGCGATCGCCAGCATATAGTGTACTTTGAGGGCACGGCTCATGAGCTGGAGATCTATAAGATCTACGGACGGGAGCCAGGACCAACTGTCATGATCTTAGGTGGCATCCAGGGAGACGAACCCGGGGGATTTCTTTCAGCGGATCTCTATGTGGATCTGGCGCTGAAGAAAGGAAATCTCATAGTAGTGCCCAGGGCCAACTTTAGATCCATCATTAGTTTTGCCAGGGGTACTGACGGGGACATGAATAGGAAGTTTGACGATGTGACTGAAAGCGATCCCGATAGGGAAAGGGTGGAGATCATTAAAAACCTCATGGCGGAGGCGGATCTCTTTTTAAACCTCCACGACGGGTCCGGCTTTTTTCGCACCAGCTGGGAAAGCGATATGGCCAATCCCAATCGTTACGGCCAGTGCATCATAGCCGATGCAGAGGTCTATACCCACCCCAATAGTCCCAGGGTGCTGCACCTGGGCCAAGATGCTAGGACAGTGGTGGAAATAGTAAATCAAGATATCCCAGAAGAGCGCTATAAGTTCCACTTTGCCAATCACGACACCTTGGCGGCTGATACCAAGCATGCCGACCAGAGAAAAAGTGCTACTTTCTATGCCCTTACCCAATTGGGAATACCTGCCTTTGGCATAGAGACCTCCAAGCAGCTCCCCAGTTTAGAGATGAAGATCTTCCAGCACAATTTGGCAATAAATGCCTTTCTGTCCCTCTACGGGGTAGAGATAGAGCATCCCCGTATCCACACGGAACAGCCTATCCTGTATTTCATGCTACTATCTGTGAACGGGGGGGTCCCCTTGGCCCTGGAACAGGGCCAAACCTTATTTATCTCTCCCGGGGACAAGGTGGAAGTCACCTTTGTGGGCGCTAACTATGAAAGAGGCCTTTCGGTGGATATCTTAAACTTTGGCACCTTAAATGACATAAGGGTACCCATTGGCATAAGTAATCCCACCTCCATTATAGCCCGCAAGGATAATATCAAGTTCGGGGAGGTGAAGATAGAATTTCTGCCTCCAGAGGCTGAATTGCGTCCAGCCATAGAGGCCTCTAATAACTTAAGGGTCTCTGGTGCTGGAGCTGGGATCTTGCCAGTACCTAGTGAGGTACTAGTTGCTGCCAACGACCCCCAGGCCCCGGTCACAGATTCAGGCACGCCAGGTACTCTAGGAGACAGTAGTCCCATAGTGCCCTTGCCGCCCAATGCGCCCAATAGCGGCACTGCTGGTAGTGTAACAGTTCCCTTAACTCCTGCAGCTGCCGGAGAAACCCTAGCCCCAGGGGGGATCTCTGGGTTTGCCCTAGAGATAGACGGCACCCCTGTGCGCCTTTCCCCGGGGGAGGTCTATACGGTTAAAAGCGGCGCTAAGATTAAGATGGTGGATATCATAAGTATTAACCCCCTTCCAGACAATGTTGTCATGAACCTTAAAGGTTTCATAGGCAGGGCCGGAGACACAACGGGCAATGACAAGGGGACAGTGTGCGACACCAAGACGGATTTAATAGCCCGTTTCGCAATAAATAAAGATGGAGTAACGGTCTATCAATTGGGAGCTGAAGACGGTCCCACTATACTTTCCACTGCCTTTATCAGGGTGCTTGTCCCCAAGCTTAAGTCAGTTACCTTTGAGTTGGGGGGCGAGGAAAAGGTTTTAAAGCTCCAGGAACGCTGGAAACTTGCCCCAGGTACCGCTGTGACCTTAAAGGCTATCACCTTAGAAGGGGATCTGCCCCTGGTATCTCCCAGGATTACCCTAGGGGGAAGACCGGTTCCCCAGGGCCTTCCCCAGGTCCTCATTATGCCTGACATAGCCGTCTCCTTGGCTGTGTTTTCCGCAGAGGAGCTCATGGGAAAAGTGGTCCTCTACCCATGAGAAAAGTCTTATCATGCGCGCGCATATCGTTACCTTAGGCTGCAAGGTCAATCAGTACGAATCCGCGGCTATGGCGGAGAGCCTAGAGAAATTGGGTTATGAGCTGGGTAGCAAAGAGGATTTGGATTTGATTGTCTTAAATACCTGTGCCGTGACTTCTAAGGCTGGGTCCAAGGCCCTCCAGATACTTAGGAGACTTAGGAGGGAAAACCCCAGGGCCAAGATAGTTTCTATAGGTTGCCTGGCCCAGGCAGAGCCAGATGAGCTTATTAAATACTCTGATCTGGTGTTGGGAAACTTTCAAAAGGACACCCTTGCCTCCAAATTATTGTCCCCCAATGGCACCATAGATATATCCGTCCCCAAGGTACCCATTGCCCTTTCTTCAGGGACCCCTAAGACTTATAGGACCAGGGCCTTTCACAGGATCCAGGATGGTTGTACCCAGAGATGCGCCTTTTGCATAATCCCTTCTTTGCGCGGGGCAGAAAAGAGCCTAGCCCCTGATAGGGTAATTGCCGATTTAAAGGCCTATAGGGACAAGGGTATTAAAGAGATTGTCCTTACAGGTATCCACCTGGGCCGTTGGGGATGGGACCATGATCCTAAAGGCGATCTAACTAAGCTCTTGGAGCTAATAGATAAAAGCTTAAAGCCCAATGAAAGCTCCTTTAGGGTGCGCCTTAGCTCTTTAGAGCTCAAAGAGGCCCAGTTGATTTTAGATAGCTTTAACAAATACCCTTGGCTGGCTAGGCAGCTACACATTCCCCTGCAGTCTGGATCAGATAAGATATTGAAGCTGATGCATAGGCCATATACCAGCTCCCTCTATCTAGAGACCGTCTCTTCCTTTAGGAAAAAATATAAGTATATGTCCTTAGGTACAGATGTCATGGTGGGATTTCCAGGGGAAAAGGAAGAAGACTTTGTTAGTTCTCTGGAGTTTGTAAAAAAGTCCCCCATTAACCACCTCCATATCTTTCCCTTTTCCGCCAGGTATGGGACTAGTGCCTTTAATTATCCTGGCAAGGTGCCAGCAAAAGAAATAAGAAAGAGGGCAGGGGCCTTTAAGGCAGTAGATAGTGAAAAGAGGCTAAAGTTCTATACAGCTAATCTGGGCCGCAAGGAATTGGCCTTAGTGGAAAATAGCCCGGAACCCAAGACCTTACGCCAGAGGGTAATTACTGGAAACTATATCCAAGCCTTACTTCCGGAGGGCTCAAATGAGCCCTCCGGAGAGCTCATAAAAGTTAAGCTTATTGGCATAGCTTCTTATGTAGAAAAAGATGGGCAAGGATTTGAAAAAAAGGATTCTCATCTACAAGATACTCAAGAGTCCCAGCCTGAAGCTTATTTTGTTGAGGCAAAGAGGTGCTAAAGAGGCACATTTTAGAGGGCTCTCTGGTGGAAAGAGAAGCTGATTGCCGCCTTGTCTCTAGGTTTTTGTCCAATAAAAAAAGAGATCCAATAAAGCTTTTGGAAGCTAAGTTAGGTGCCCCTTTTCTTTCCTATAGAAAGAGATGGGAGGCTGCTCTCCAAAAGGCGGCTAAGTTTCCTATCCATGTGGACTATGAGCTTATGGGCAAATGCAATTTAAAGTGCCCCATCTGTCCCATGTCTATGGAAGCTCCCCTGGGGAAAGTCATAGGAGAGATGAGCTCTACTCTTTCAGTTTCCAAGGTAAAGGAGCTTATAGATGAAGGCTGTAAAATGGGTCAAGGGGCTATGGGGTTTGGCGGGCTCTGGGAACCGCTTTTGTCACCTCACCTGGAAGAGCTGATATCCTACGGCAGACAGAAGGGCTTAGTGGACATAATGTTTAATACCAATGGTAACCTTTTAACTGCCCAAAGGGCTAAAACCCTAATAGACTCCGGGCTTACTCGTATCATGGTGAGCTTAGACGCTTATACTCAAAAGACCTATAAGCTCATGCGCCCAGGGGGCGACTTGGAAAGGGTGGAGGAAAATATCTTAAAATTTTTGGACCTCAAGGGGAAAAAGGTCCTTCCCTTAGTACGTCTAAGCTTTTGCTTAACTAGCTTAAATGAGCATGAGCTCTATCCTTTTCTAAAGCGTTGGGAAGAAAAGGTAGATTTTTTCTCAGTCCAGTACTATGGCAATTTTTCTTCTAAGGACAAGGGAATATTTCCTAAAGAGCCCTTAGGCCCCCCACCGCCCCTTGGTTTTTGTGACCAGCCTTTCAGGAGGGTCTTAGTAAGACACAATGGTACTGTACTTCCTTGCTGCGATCTCTCTTCAATGGATCAGATAGTAGGAAATGTCCATGAAGAAAGCCTCTTTAGCATCTGGCAGGGGAGTAAAATAAATAAAATAAGGGATAGCTTTACCCCCAAGGTGGACTTTGAGCTTTTAAGTCCCTCTTGTCGACATTGTCAGGAAAAATATAGCACTTATGACCTTTAATTTAAAAATGGGTTTTGATCCATCCCCATTTTTTTAAAAGATCGCTGCTCTAAGGTGCAGAGCAAAAATTCCACGGGCAAGAAATCTGCAGGCTCTAAGTAATCATCATCTTCATACTCTTCATAATCGTCCTCATTTTCCTCTTGCCCGCTTAAGTTGTATTCTTCCTCTTGGGGAAGTAAAGCAACGCTTAAAATCTCATCTTGCTGTTCCTCGCTAGTGAAAGTTGCCCTTTCCTGCTCCATCTCCAAGGGACCCTCAATATAGCGGTCGGAAAGTTCTAAGGGGTCCACACCCCCAGAAGGACCATCGGCTAAGTTGTCCAGGGCATTATCTAAGGCTTCCAATGAAAAGCCGTCCAAATCCAGATCGCTTGCTAAGCTATCGTCTTCTAGGGCCTTTAATTTCTCAGCCTCCATTTCTGCCATCAAGATTTCCAGATCGAAATAGGAATCAAGCTTAGCTGGTGCTTTTTCTGCCATGAGAGCAGAATGCTCCATCTTATCTTCGGAATCCCTGTCCGTAAGAGATAGGGGCTCTTCGCCGGTATCTTCTTCTGTAAGAGATAGGGGCTCTTCGCTAGTATCCACTTGGGTAAGAGACAGAGGCTCTTCACTAGTAGCCTCTTCTGTAAGAGACAGAGGCTCATCATCCTCATCCTCATTACTTGTCTCATCGCTTTTTAGGGATACGAAAAGCTTCATTACAGCTTCTTCAGAGATTTCTCCGGTCTCGGTAACTAAAGGTATGCTAGGTGCGTTCGCATCACTAAGCTCTGGTATCTTTTCAGAGTCTCTAGGGGCTAAAGCGGAAGAGGTGCTATCGTCAGCGCTTTCTTCAAGGGGCGGGTCTTGGGATTCTTCTGTTAGGGCGTTGGTAAGCTCAAGAGCTCTTGGCTCTACCATATTGTCTGGTGCGGCTTGGGCCGCGGCCATCTCGCTTGAAGATTTATGGGTTTCAGCTGGGGGG
>JAITII010000120.1 GCA_031279515.1 Deltaproteobacteria bacterium | reverse complement strand
TATTGATTAATTACTGTTATGGGATGCAGTGTTAAGAAAGTGCCTTAAATTTCAATATAAAAACCTATAATTGAATGATATTTATCAACCAATAATTTGTTAGTATAATTTTTAATGATCTTTAGTCCATAATAGATGATCGATCTCATTGAAAGTTAATTGATCTTAAAATCAGTTAATTTAATAATTTAATACTCACCCCAATAACGAATAAAACACCTAGGATTCAATCATTTTTAAGGTTTTTTTGCATTCTTGACAATGAATTTTCGATCCTTTATGACGGGTGTTTTCAAGCTATATAAATGTTTTCATAGGATTTAAAGTGAGCTCTGGCAAGTTTCTTCTCTTGCCTTTGATATGGTGATTTTAGGATTTTATGAAGGCTTTAAGCTTGTTTTCCAAGTTACTCTCGGTATTATCCTGATTAGATAACAGTGAGACTAGCTTATGATCACAGTAAGGGCATTGTATAGTCTTTAAAGTGCTATCAATCTTTTCAGGCCCTCGGAATGTGACTTTAGTCTTGCAATTTTAGCAAAATAAAGTGGTTTCTATCACCTGCTCAACTATAGGTTTTGGAGTGGCTACCATAAAGGGCGGCTCCAAATTGGTAAGGTCATTCTCAATTGCTTTAAAAGCCGTTTTAAAACGCGGGTGGTTTTGATCCGGCCTGGTGATGAGGACATTTTTAGGAAGCCTCTCTACCATCAAGCCATTGTTTTCTAACCCGGAGATTAAAGACTTGATATGCCTTGAAGCCACATACAATTTATCGGCTTCTAAAGCCTTTTTAGTCTCACCGAGATGACCTAAAATGTGGATAATATCACCGGTGAAGTTTACTTTAGCTTCAAAGCTGGACCAATTAATGAACATCTTATGGGAAAATAGCACTTGAAACATAAGGTTTTTATGTCTATCCAGCATTAAGAAGAATTTATTGTAAGCCAATGAAAACGTTTTCACGGTGCTACTAGGGGTATCAACCAAATAGAAAGCAGGCAAATTGAGTCCAAGAGCACTTGCTACTTTGAATATCATTATTACAATGCTTCTTTTATATGTACCTCTATAGTTTCCACGGGTTTATTTACTACAGTTTACTCTCCTTGTGACAAGCTGCCAAGTGCTAAAGAGGAAAGCGCGCCCATATAAGAAAATGGCCAGCTTGTCCGCTTCCTAGAAAGGGTCTTATGTTTTGTTTTATAAAGGCTAATTTACCAGCTGGCTAGAATGGCTTACCCCTTAAGACTCATTTACTTTGTTTTTTGGTTTTCCCTTGGGCTTGAATACAGATAAGTAAATCATAAAGATTAAAATGCAGACCTGAATTAAGCCCCCTATGGTGAGGGCCCCTAAATGTGACAAATAAGTAGGATTTGTAAGGGCATCAAGCCCAATTTCTTTTGCTATAAGGGGTTGGTTGTTTATCTTGGGGCCCAGAAAAAATGTCCCAAAGAGCACGCAATAGACTGTGAGGATCCACTTAATAAGGAGCCAGCGTTGCTTAAAAAAGCCCCAGTTTGAAAAAAGTGAGTATATTAGGCCTGTAAGCAAGCACCCTATAGCACCAGGGATAATGACTAGGTCGTCTATTAGCTTTCCGGCGATATTGTAACCATAGATCTCTCCGGCGCTATCTCCTTTTGTTAGAAGGAAAACTATAAGGTAAAGCCCCACTGCTCCGCCAAGCCATAGGCAGGCTGTTATAAGATGTAATATTTTGAGTACTTTTAATCCAGATAGACCCAATTTTGGCATTTTTATTCTCCTGGCTGATAATAAGGTTACCGCAATAAGGGATAATAGAGGTATAGGTTTGAATTTAAAGATGGAAATCTTTTCAAGCTTTGTTGTATCCATATTAATAGAATTTCCCTAATATGTCAATATTGGGTGCATAAAAAGCTTTTCTAGAACCTTATGAATTTTGTGCCTTCATTTAATTTTGCCTTTTAATCTCTTTCTGGTTATGACAAAAGAGCGCAAGCCTTGGGTTAAAAGTACCTTTAGCTTTGTTAACTTCTAGTCTAAGCAAAGGCTAATTCTAATTCTAATGAAAATGCTAAAGGGGCACAGAATTGTACCTTTAAATCTCATAACGGTTACTTTTGCCCCTGGGCAAGTAGCCCTGGGGCTAAACTAAGATCTATTATTTTCTCTGGAAATCCCAAATGCTTTTGTGGTATAATATAGTAATCTATATTTAATACTCTTATACCTTAAGAATACCATATTTTCTACCCACAGTTTTTAGCATAAGCTTATGGAAATGCTTAAAAAATGAAGATAAACAATCATTTTTTTGAATTTTATTATTTATTAATTGGCGAAATATATATGAATTTTGATAAAATGAATACTAAAAAACTTTTACTGGGGATAACTATTTCAGAGGCCATTGTTAATAATATTTTGCCCTTTGTTCCAATATACCTGAACTAAAATTTTGCAGATTGTTTAAACTTCATATACCTTTGCAGTTTTTGGGCACTTTTGGGCCTCATCGTTTCTGGGCTCTCATGAGAACTATAAAAAAAAGTTCATATTTCCTGCCTTTGAATTGAATCTGGAGGGTCTTAACATCTTAGAAAATAGTAAGCGTTTTTTTATCTCTATAGGGGTGCGTGAAAAGGAGGACATTTTACTTATAAAAACGAACTGGAACTCATCTTGAAGTGGTATAGGGGTAATAAATCTATGAAATTTTCTCCCCACAGAACCCTGAGGAGCCTACGCGGCAAACCGGATACGGTTCTTATGAGCCGTCTGGCAGAGTTTAAGTATGTTGGCTTTGGCAGCTTTTGGGTTTCTAGCTTTACTGTCTTTCAACGCATCCTATTACCCTTTGGAACTCAGCATGTAACCTTGGCTCATGTAAATTTACATTAGCTAGGCTATTTTTTTTAAATGTGAGGTTAACATGTCTTCTAATAACAACACATCTAAAAGGATTTTTGTGGGAATAAGTATTCCAGAGGCCCTTGTAGGTAATATTTCTGCCTTTTGTTCCAATATACCTGAGCTTATTAAGGTCAAATTGGATTATCCCCATATAACTTTGCGGTTTTTAGGAAATGTTTTAACTAATA
The DNA here is from genome assembly GCA_031279515.1 of Deltaproteobacteria bacterium. Taxonomy (GTDB): domain Bacteria; phylum Desulfobacterota; class Desulfarculia; order Adiutricales; family Adiutricaceae; genus JAITII01. The sequence continues at coordinate 39,758 of JAITII010000120.1, read as the reverse complement.
AGATCCTTTCTCTCACAGAAGCTGTAAAAGAGATAGAATTTAGTTCCTTTGAACTCACCCTGGAGGGGGTTGGATTTTTCGGCTCAAGAAGCCCTTCTGTCATCTGGGTAGGGGTCCGGGAAAATGACGACCTTTTACTTTTCAAAAAGCAATTGGACCCCGTCTTGGATCCCTTTGCGGAAAAACCCTCTGGGACCTTTACGCCCCATATAACTCTTAAGCGCTTACGCAGAGACCCGAATGCGGACTTTTTTAAAAGTATGGAGGATTTTAAAAATAAGAGCTTTGGCAGCTTTCGGGTTTCTAGCTTTACTGTCTTTGAAAGCATCCTGGGGCCTAGTGGGGCTAGGCACTTACCCTTGGCAAAGGTCAACTCCGTCAACTAGATGGAGTTGACCTTATGGCATAGTAATTTTACTATTTTTCATTTAAATATATATAAATTTAGTTTGTCACTTTTAATAAACTTTAATAGTGTGATTATTATCTTATTCTATCCTAAATAGCTATTATTATCAAGAAATCTTTAAAGGCTAGTCAGAATAAAAAAAAGATGTTGCTATTTTGCTCCGACACTATTTAGCTTCGTCTTTTGCGGCAAAACCACATATTTAGCCAAATAATTAGCTTTATCAAGTATTTAACCGTTTAGAATTCGCTTCTCTCTCCGGTGGTAACATCGGCTACAGACCTTTTGGCCCCTGAAATTGTAAAAAAACCTTGCAATCAAGACCATTTTTTTATACTATTGTTTGAATACAGGTGCCTGCCGGCCTAAGAGGGAACTCCGTTAAAACCGGGGCGGACCCACCGCTGTGAACGAGGACCTGTGGACCTACTACAAGCCAGTTTTGGCTTGGTCACTGGAGTACGCTCCGGGAAGGCCTTGGTTCATAGGTGTGATCCGTAAGCCAGAAGACCTGCCTGTATTTGCTGTACATAAGGTAGTGAACTAATAAGTTTTCCTCCCCTTTTTCCGTTATTCTCTTAGAAAACGGTTACAGCAAGCTTTCTCGGGATAAAACTGGGTAATCCTGGATTGAATCTTTTTTCAATCCAGGATTTTTTTTCTCTAATGGTAAGATATTACTGTATCAACCTTTTTGTACCTTAATTTTAGAGCACTTTTTAGGATCTAGATGGACGAGAACTTCCTTTATAAAGTGGCTGAAATCATACTTCTGGTTTCCGTAGCTTTTAGCTTCACTCGAAAAACCCTTGTGCTATCACAGGTTTTGTTTGGGTTGTATTTGCCTTTGGGGCTTTGGTATATCGGCATAAGGTACTGGCTCGCATTACCTATGACACCTATGTTTATGGGTACGGCTGGGGTACCACCCTTTTTAGCACTCTTTGGGGCATTATACTGGAAGCGCTTTAGCGGAGAAGGCCTGTTCTTTTACAGATCCCTTTTAATTTTAACTTTTATCATTGGCTTGGAGCATGTTTTTTTCCCTAAGGACTTCTATCTGCCTTTCCTGAAAACGGCGACATTTTTCTCCCAATGCCATCTTTTGTTTACTCTACTTGGAAAGGCAGCACTATTTATCTCAGGTCTCCATGCCTTAGATTTCCTTCTAGCAGGAAAGACCGGAGCCGACTCGCCTCCGGGACGTTTTTTCCTGTGGCTCGTCATAGGCTTTACCTTTTGGACCCTCTGCATGTTCTCAGGGGAGGCCTGGTCTTATTTGGGCTGGGGATTGCCTGTAGTTTGGGACGATGCAGTAATAGTAACCTTCATGGCTACCTGGTTTTTCTACATCGCTCTCCTACATCTCCACCTGGCAGGAGGGTTTTCAGCCAGGAGTAGGGCATATTTTTCCACTTTTGGTTGCCTGTGGGTCATTGTGGTCAACTGTCTTCCGGACATGGGACCCTTTCGCGTTCCAACTTTGTTTTAAGCGAGTTTTAAGTCTATGATCCTGAAGATATTAAAGGCTGTGTGGAATTTTTGGGCGAGCATTAAGTTGTCTATAGTCTTATGTTTTCTCTTAGCATTGGATACAGCCCTGGCGTATCCATTAATCAAGATGAACCTTACAACTTTTATCCCTTTAGGTGAGGTGGGGATCTTTACCTGGCTAGAAACTTACGGCCGCTACAATTTAGGCCATACCCTGTGGTTCTTTATCCTCATGGTGCTTTTAACTTTTCTGGCAATAAACACTTTTGTTTGTGCCACGGAAAAATTATGGCACCTTTTGCGGCAATATAACTATAGCGCTGGGCTAAAGTCTTTAATTTTAAAACTTGGGCCGCATGTTATGCACTATGCGGTCCTAGTCATCCTGTTGGGCTACTTGGGGAGCTACGCCCTCTCCGAGTCCCTGCCTGGAAGATCTCTTACTCCAGATGGTCTTCCCATAAAGCTCCCCCGAGGCCAAGGGGAGCTAACTCTTTCCAAGGTTAACCCTGTGGTCTACTCTGGCTCAAGGTTAGATTTTTTTGATACCTGGTACTTAGATCCAGGTTATGTCCTCACCTATACCGATAGGGAAGGAAATTCGGAGTCCAAAGCCTTGGCTTATAGTAAGTCTCCTTCCTTTGCCGGCTACAGGTTTTATCTAGCTGATTTTTACCCCAAGAGGAACACTGGTGGGGGCATGGGGTTAAATTATATAAAGCTTTCCATCAGGAAGGACCCTTCGGCTTACGTCTACATAGGTGGCCTCATCCTTTTCGTGATAGGTCTTGGAATGTACGCCGCAGATATCTTCTTACGGAGAAAGAAGAAAAGCAGTTTAACCCTTGCTAAAGCTACGGAACCAATACCATCCGAGCTTTGATGACACATGTGTTTTAGAAAAACTCCAGGACTATAAGATAGCTTAGAGTCCTCGGGTTCAGAGGGCCCATATGATAGTCATATTTAGAATTTTTAGTTTTTTTAGCTTGATGCCCATTTTGGCCTTGGCCATGCTTTCGGGATGTTCTTCGGAAGATCAGAGCGCTGCGGCAGACAGGATTCCTATTACCGACGATACTGTGAATCCCGAAATCACTGGAAATACAGCAGGGGCAAGGTTTTTGAATCTGGGTGAGTACTCCATCATCCGGAGAGACGGCTACTTAGAAGTCCACGACGGGGCAGGGCGCACCCTGGCTTTGGTCCCCAGGGGTCAGCCCCACCCTGAAGGTTTCGAACCCACCATGGTCATAGAGACACCGGTGGAGAGGGTGGCTGTGTACAGCACCTTTGACGTGGCTATGCTCAAGGTACTGGGACAGGAAGATACCATAGTGGCTTTGACCTCCCCTGAAGATAAGTGGTATGTGGACTATGTCAAACAAGGCTTTGAAGAGGGGCGCATAGTCTACATAGGTGAGCCCGGATCCATTGATTACGAGCTCATCAAGGCCTCCCATCCAGATATGGTGATGACCTGGGATCCCTCCATCATACCCATGATGGACGATTTGGAGATCCCTGTCCTTGTGACTTCCACCCCTGTTGCCACTTGTCTTAGTACACAGATAAGGTTTGTGGAGTTTTTGGCCCCCTTCTTTGGGGAGGAGGAAAAGGCCCACGCCTTTTACCAGAAGGTTAAAACCGCCTTGGAAGAGATCCGGGCCAAGACCGACGGCCTTCCCAAACCCAAGGCCATGTGGGGCGACATCTATGAAAAGCGCGTCTTAGTGGAACCCGGTAATGCCTGGGTGGCCGAGCTCATTGGTCTGGCCCAGAGCGATTATCTCTTTGACGATGTCTACGGTACCTCTTGCATTGAGGTATCCATTGAGAGATTTTTGTATAGCGGTTCCGACGCTGACCTATATTTTACTTATCGATCCGTAGGAGGCACCATGTACTCCAAAGAGGGCCTCTTACGCATAAACCCACTTTTAGCTGGCATTAAACCACTCACTCCTTTGGGTAAGGCCTATGCGCCTTTACCACACTATAGCCAGTCAGCAGATCATTTAGACGAGCTCTTAATTGAGATCTCGGCGATTTTGCACCCGGACGCTTACCCCGGCTACGAACTCAAGTATTTCGTAGAACTACCTGACACGGACGCTGAAGCAGCTGCCAGTACAGCCTTGAAGGAGAAACAGAGTGATGGAAGCGGATCTTATACTTCATAATAGGCTTTTAGCCCAAAGAGCCACGTCCAGGAGGATGACTGTATTCTATATCCTGGGCGCTCTTGTCTTGATCTTGGGCGTGGTTAATCTCATGGTGGGTTCCATCAGTTACAAGGTCTCGGAAATACTGGAAGTGCTGTTTTCCCCTTCAGGGACGAGCGATTTACATTTTATTGTTTGGAAGATCCGCCTTCCCAGGACCTTGGCCTGTATCATGGGAGGCGCCTATTTGGCTGCCTCAGGACTCCTTTTGCAGGTGTATTTTCGTAACCCCATAGTGGGTCCCTTTATCCTGGGCATCTCTTCCGGAGCCACACTCACCGTGTCCCTTGTGATGTTGACTGCCTTGGGACTCCAGCTCACCTATATCACTCCGTTTTTAACCACCATCGCTGGCATGGTGGGTGCCTATGGGGTCATGGTCCTAGTTGTTGCCATTGCCGCCAAGGTACGCCAAGGGGCAACGCTTCTCATAGTGGGCCTCATGATGGGATATATCTGTTCCTCAGTTACCTCCATCCTTACGGCCTTAGCTGAAAAGGAAAAGATTAAGGGCTTTGTGCTCTGGGGCATGGGCTCCTTTTCCGGCTTTAAGTGGATAGAGATCTCCATCATGTTCGTGGTGGGAGGTCTTTTAGTCCTGGCCATCTACCTACTTTCCAAGCCCTTAAATGCCTTTCTTTTAGGCGAGGATTATGCAGCTTCCATGGGGGTCTCCATTAGGAAGTTTAGGCTCTTTATCCTCTTGGCGGCATCTTCACTTGCCGGTCTAGTTACCGCCATGGCTGGCCCTGTGGCTTTTATAGGACTTGCTGTGCCCCATATGGCGCGTCTTTCTTTTGCCACTTCCGACAATAGGATCCTAGTCCCTGGGGCCTGTCTCATGGGGGCCATAGTCACTAGCCTCTGCGATCTTATCGCCCGAATGTGGCTATCACCAGTAGAGCTCCCCATAAGTGCCATAACGGCCTTCTTCGGGGCACCCATTGTCATTGCACTTTTGCTAAAGAGAGGGGTGAAGCTATGAGTAATATCATATTGGCCTGCGACAAGGTTTCAGTGGGCTACAAAAAGCCGGTCTTGACCAACATCTCCTTTACAGCTGAAAGGGGATCTTTTATCAGCATGCTGGGCCCCAACGGAGTAGGCAAGACTACCCTCTTGCGCACCATCTCCAAGCATATCCCGGGCTTAGCTGGGACTGTCTATATAGATGGCAGGGTAAATACCAGTATCAAGACCTCTGAACTTGCCAAGATCCTTTCCGTGGTCATGACGGACAAGGCAGCGCCTCCCTTACTTTCGGTTTTAGAGTTCGTGTCCTTAGGCCGTCACCCCCATACCGGTTTCATGGGTTTTCTCTCCCCTGCAGACCAGGAGGTGGTGACCGATTCCTTACTAGCCGTACGCGCAGAGGGTCTAGCTGACAGATTCATAGACCAGCTCTCCGATGGTGAGCGCCAGAAGGTGGTTCTGGCCAGGGCCCTGGCCCAGGAGCCCAGGCTCTTACTCTTAGACGAGCCCACGGCACATTTAGATCTAAAGCACAGGGTGGAGGTAATGGGAATCCTCCGCGGTCTGTGCCGCACCAGGGACCTTACGGTCCTGGCTGCTATCCACGACGTAGACGTGGCCAGTAAGGTCTCGGATCTGGTTTTGACTTTAAAGGGCGGCACCCTAAGGGATGTGGGAAGGCCGGAAAAGGTTTTAACTGCCAAGGCAGTAGCCGATCTCTATGACTTTGACCAGGCCGGTTTTTCCGCCCACCTGGGAGGCATTGAAATCAGGGGCGACGGTCTGGCTGGTAAGGCCTTTGTGGTTTGTGGCCAGGATAGAGGCGCCCAGGCCTATAGGTATCTCTCCAAAAAGGGATACGATCTTGCCACTGGGATCTTAGAGCGCTCTGACTTAGACGCTTACGTAGCCGGGGCCCTAGGGGCCAAGGTCATTTTCTACGAGGACGGCACTGACCCCGAGCCCGTCTTGGAAAAGGCCACCTTAGAGATGGAAGGGTCCGCCTTTGTGGTGGACGGCACTAAGAAAAATGAGCAAGGACCCTGGGAAGCGCTTTCGGTACGGCTTTTAAAGAAGGCCAATGATAAAGGCTTTAAGATCATCTCCCTGGGAGAAGGAGGCGACATAGGTCCCCTCACCCAGGCCCTAGAAGAGCATGTAAGTTTAGATAAACAACCTGAGGCCCTAGCTAGCTAAGGCCTGGGGCCATAGCCCTATATTTCAAAAGCCTCTGGGGCAAAGGGAATATCCCCTTTGCCCCGGAGGGGGGCTCTTTAACAAGAGCCTTTCTAGCCCCCTACTTCAAGAGCATTTAACTTCCAGATTAGCCAGGTATTTAATTTAACGCCAGGCGCCTTTTATCATGTAGAGAGCACCCTCCATTGGTGTCCATTATGGTCCAATCCAAGAAAAAACAAAGTCCCGGTCAATCCTTGAAAAATACCAAAGAGGAACTTTTAGTTCCCACCCTTGCCTATTACTCGGCCACAGGCATGGAGTCCTCTACCCTTTCCCAGGCCCTTTTTAAGTTTTTAGAAGAGGGCCATAAGTTTAAGGTCATTGCCAAGACCCAGGCTCAGCTCTTTGACAAGGCCCGCAGAGAGGCATTTATCAAAGAGGCCTTACAAGCCAATGTGCTTATCATTGCCCTCCACGGAGGGTCCGACTCTTTTGCAGCTTGCAAGGAGTTTGAAAAGGCTTTTTCCGATATCAGTTCTTCCCCAAGGCCTAAAGTACATATCCAGCCCTCTTCCACTGACGTGGACGGGGTGGATTGGGCCAAGAAGTATACCGATAAATTTGGCTCAGATGAGTACCGGACTTTCTATAGTTACCTCCTGGAGGGGGGAAGTGATAATTTCTATAATCTATTGCGCCTTATCTACAATGAGTATACCGGGGCAAAGCTAAAAGTAGCCGCCCCTGTATCACAGCCCTTTGATGGGATCTACCACCCGGATTTTTCGGGATTTCCAAGCTTAGAAGAGTATCTGGCCAAAAAGATAGATCCCAATAAGCCCACTGTGGGCCTCTGGTTTCACCAGATCTACCGTTTAAACGGCAATTTGGCGCACTTTGATGCCCTTATCCGCGCTGTGGAGAAAAAGGGCGCCAATATCCTACCCATCTTCCATATGCGCCTCCAAGACAAGGACCTGGGAAACTCTGGGGTAGTAAAAGTAGCTGAAAAATACTTTAAGGACCAAAATGGTGCTAGCCGCATAGATGCGCTCCTATCTAGCATGTCCTTTTCCATGACCCTCTCGGTACCTGATTCTAATGAGATCTTCTCAGAACTAAATGTCCCAGTCCTCCAGGCAACAGTTAGCTATACCCCTAGAGCTGTGTGGGAAGGTTCCATGCAGGGACTTTCCACTATGGAGGTCTCCATGTCAGCTGCCCAGCCGGAGTTTGACGGGAACCTCATAGCCGTGCCCTTTGCCTTTAGGGAGCAGGAAAAGATAGACCCCTTGACCAAATCCCTCATGGTCTCCTACGAGCCAGATTTGGAAAGGACAGCTAAGCTTGCCTCCATGGCGGTAAATTGGGCGCGTCTTGCCAAGACCCCCAACCAAGATAGAAGGGTAGCTATTATCTTCCACCACTATCCCCCTAGAAATGACCGCATAGGTTGTGCGGCTGGCTTAGATAGCTTTAGAAGCGTAGTAAATATCTTGGAAGACTTAAAAGCCAGGGGCTATAAGGTGGAACATACCTATCCAGGCGAAGATGAGCTGGCAAAAGAGATGCTCTCCAAGATGACTTGTGATAAGAGGTGGCTTACCCCGGACCAGATGTCCAAAAGGGCCACTGCTAGGGCGGATAAGAGCTTATACCTGCCTTGGCACGAAGAGCTTCCGGAAAAGGTAAGATTAAAGATGTTAAAGGATTGGGGACCCTTGCCGGGAGAGCTCTTTACCTATGGTGGGGAGATGCTCTTTGCAGGGCTTGCAACAGGAAATATCTTTATCTCTATCCAGCCGCCCAGGGGGCTTTTAGAGAAGATAGAAGAGCTCTATCACGACTTTTATATCCCCCCGCCCCACCACTATCACGCTCAGTATAGGTGGCTTAGGGACGTGTGGAAGGCACAGGCCTTTATCCACGTTGGCAAGCACGGCTCTTTGGAATGGCTCCCTGGAAAGGCCCTAGGCTTATCAGAAGAATGTCATCCAGACTTAGCCATCATGGATCTGCCCAATATCTATCCCTATATCATCAATGACCCGGGTGAGGGTACCCAGGCCAAGAGGCGCTCTTACGCCTGTATCGTAGATCACCTAACCCCAGCCTACACCAATAGCGACCTCTATGACGAGATCGCTAAGACGGACGCTTTGGTTGCGGAATTAAGGTTAGCTGAGTTGGAAGACCCCCAAAAGGTTCCGGTCTTAAAGGGCTTAATCATAGAAGCAGCCCTAGCAGCCGATCTAGATAAGGATTTGAAAATGGATTCCAAGGAGATGGAGGCTGATTTCGAGGGCTTTTTGGAAAAGCTCCACTCCTATTTGCATGAGATCTCCGACACTATGATTGGTGACGGGCTCCACGTCTTAGGTGAGGCGCCGGAAGCTAACCGGCTAGTAGAATTTTTAGTGCAGCTTACCCGCATAGAAGGCCCCGGGGCCCCTTCCTTGCGAGAAAGCCTCCTTTCTGCCTCAGGATATGACTATGACGAGTTATTAGCCAACAGCGGTAAACCTATGGCCCAGTGGGGGGGCAAAACAGGGGCAGAGATTATCAAAGAGAACCACGCACTTTCTTTGAAGATAACCGAAGCCCTTTTGGAAGAGAATTTTAATCCCAATAGCATAGCCCCACTTTTAGACGGATTTTTGCATGACAAGAAGGGAAGAAATGACCCTAGGTTAATCCGCTCTTTGGAGTACATCTGTAAATTCTTGGTACCCAATATCCGACAATGTAAGCTAGAGATTTCCTCCACTAATAATGCCTTGGAAGGCGGCTTTGTAGCACCCGGGCCCTCCGGGGCACCCACCCGGGGGCAGGCGGAAATTTTGCCAACTGGGCGCAATTTTTATAGTGTGGACCCCTATAAGATCCCCAGTACTGCAGCCTGGAAAGTGGGAGTAGCTTTAGGAGATGCCCTTTTGGAAAGGGCCCTCAAAGAGACGGGTAAGTATCCGGAAAACGTGGGGATCTTGGTCTACGGCACCACCACCATGCGCACCAGGGGCGATGACATAGCTGAGATCTACTATCTTTTAGGGCTAAAACCCGTCTGGTTGGAAGGGGGATATGTAGCTGGCCTTGAGGTAATACCTTTAAAGGAACTAGGTCGGCCCAGGATAGATGTGACCCCAAGGATCTCGGGGTTTTTTAGGGATAGCTTTCCCAACATAGTGGAGACCCTAGACACGGCAGTGGACATGGCTGCCAGGTTAAATGAGCCCTATGAGTCCAACTTTCTAAGGGCCCATGTCTATGAGGACTTGGAGTACTATAAGGCCCAGGGCTATGGCCAAGAGGATGCCTGGAGAGAGGCCACCTTTAGGGTATTTGGCTGCCCACCTGGCACCTACGGGGCCGGGGTGGCCGAACTTGTGGAATCTAAGAAGTGGGAGAAAAAGGAGGACTTAGGTGAGATCTACATCCATTTTTCCGGCCACGCCTATGGCAGAGATTCCTACGGCCTTGCGCGCCAGGGTAATTTTAGAAGAAACCTGGCGCGGATGGAAGTAACGGTTAAAAATGAAGATTCGAGGGAATACGACATGATGTCCTGTACGGACTATTACAATTATTACGGGGGCCTCATAGCCGCCGCCCATACAGTTCGGGGCATAGCCCCCTTGTCACTTATGGGCGACGGCGCAGATCCCAAGAGGGTGAAGGTAAGAGGTACAGATGAAGAGGCCAAGCATATCTTAAGGGCCAGACTAGTAAATCCCAAGTGGCTAGAGGGCTTAAAAAGGCACGGCTATAAAGGGGCAGGGGATATCTCGCACATGGTGGACGTGATGTTCGGTTGGGACGCCACAGCCGATGTGATGGAGGACTGGATGTACCAGAAAGTGGCCCAAACCTACGCCTTGGACGGGGCTATGAAGGAGTGGATGGAAAAGGTTAACCCCTATGCCCGCCAGAATATCCTAGATAGGCTCCTAGAGGCCATAGCCAGGGGCATGTGGAATGCCGACGAGGCCATGAGGCAAAGGCTCCAGGATGAGTACCTGGAGATAGAAGGTCGCTTGGAAGAGTACAATGACCAGCCTGAAAGGGATATGGCAGTCTAATGGCTAAACCTCTTTATCCCTTTGTAGCTATTAGCGGCCAGGACGATTTAAAAGAAGCCTTACTTATTACTGCTGTAAATCCGGCCTCAGGAGGGGTCCTAATAAGGGGCGAGAAGGGCACAGCTAAAAGTACGGCGGCCAGGGGCTTAATTGAGATCCTCCCCCAGATCAAAGTAAGACCAGGGTGCCCCTATACCTGCGATCCCGATTACCCTTTGGAAGAATGCGACTATTGTAAGTCCCATGAAGATGTGGCTCCGGTTCTGCGCAATCGTCCCTTTCTGACACTACCTTTAAATGCCACTGAAGATAGGGTAACAGGCGGCTTAGACTTTGAGGTGGCACTTTCCACAGGGGAAAGACGCAATGCCCCAGGGCTTTTGGCTGCAGCCCACAGGGGGATCTTATATATTGACGAGGTGAACCTTTTAGACGACCACCTGGTGGACGTCATCTTAGATGCCGCTTCTTCTGGTTGGAATATCCTAGAGCGCGAGGGGATCTCCATGGGACATCCTGCTCGCTTTATCCTAGTAGGTACCATGAACCCGGAGGAAGGGGACCTGCGGCCCCAGTTTTTGGACCGCTTTGGCTTATCTGTTACTGTAGAAGGCGTAAAAGACCACGAGGCCAGGGTGGATCTGATGCTAAGGAGGGAAGAATTTGACAGCGACCCGGGGGCCTTTAGGGAAAAATACGCCCCTCAGACCGAGGCCTTACGCTATAAACTAAAGGAAGCCAAAAGGATCTTGCCCTCAGTTAGGATTTCCAGTAGGGTTAAAAATTTTATCGCCGCATTATGCGCCGAAAACCACGTAGCCGGCCACAGGGCAGACCTCTTTTTAGCAGAGGCCGCAAAGGCAGTTGCGGCCTTGGGCGGATTTTTTGACGTAGATGAGGAGCTAGTCCTGCGCATCTCTCCCTTGGTCTTGGCACATAGGCGCAGGGACGTGGCCCCTCCTCCCCCACCGCCACCTCCTCAGCCCCAAGAGGAAGAGCCCCAAGACCCTGAGGATCCCAAAGACGAGGAGAAGAAAGACGAGGACCAGAAAGATAATGAGCCTCAAGAGGAAAATCCTCCGCCCCCACCACCTCCTGACTCAGATAACACCCCAGAGCCGGATGAATCACCGGCGCCTGAGCCCCCAGAGAACAATCGCCAAGATGAGGGATACGCACAAGAGGAGATCTTTGCCATAGGCGACACCTTCCAGGTGCGGAAGATGGAGACAGCCAAGGACCGCCTAAGGCGCAGGGGATCGGGGAGAAGGTCCCGTTCTAGGGCCTCCCAGAAACAAGGGCGCTATGTGAAAAGCGGCCCCAATTTGGGTCAAGGTGACATTGCCCTGGATGCCACCTTGCGCGCTGCTGCCCCTTATCAGATTTCCCGAGAGAGGCGGGATTTGGCCATCACCTTGGAGATGAGCGATATTCGCGAGCGCATCAGGGAAAAGAAGATGGGGAACCATCTCTTTTTCATGGTGGACGCCTCGGGTTCCATGGGCGCCAGGGGCCGCATGACCGCCTCCAAAGGGGCCATTATGTCCCTACTTTTAGATGCCTATCAGAAGAGGGATCAGGTGGCCTTAATTAGCTTCAGGCGCCAAGGGGCTACGGTAAATCTGCCCCTTACTACCTCCGTGGATATGGCGGGAAAACTCTTAGCCGAGATGCCCGTAGGGGGAAGGACGCCCCTATCAGCCGGTCTTTCCACCACCCACAGGGAAGTGCGCAATGCACTTATTAAAAATCCCCTGGCCAGGCCCATAGTCATTTTAATAACTGACGGCAGGGGAAACGTTTCCCTAGAAGGGGAAAGTAAGGGCCTGGCTCCCTTTGAGGAGGCCTTAAAGTTAGCTAGGGCAATGTCCACAGATGACAGGGTGAAATACGCTGTGGTGGATACCGAAGAGCCTGGGGTCATGAACTTCGGGCTGGCTGTGCGCCTGGCCGAAGCCCTGGGTGCGGAATACTTCCGCACCGAAGACTTAAAGGCCCAGACCTTGGTGGATATTGTCCGCCAGCAGATGTGATAGTCTTTTTAGCTTTAAAGAGCCTTTTCTTTTTAAAGCCTTTATACAATCCTAGTTCCATTGGACCTAAAGTCCAGTCCAAATTAAAAGAAAGCCATAGATAATGAAAAAGAACATTCCAGTCTATCCCTTTGCGGCCATTGTAGGCCAAGAACGCATGAAATTAGGACTTATCCTAAATATCATAAATCCCACACTTTCAGGTGTGCTCATAAGAGGCGAGAAAGGCACTGCCAAGAGCACAGCTGTAAGGGCCTTGGCCGATATCCTACCTGAGATAGAAGTCATCAAGGGAGATCCCTTCCAGTTGTCCCCGGATGAAGATGACGACACAATCCGTGAGCTTTCCGAGGCCTTGGGCAGAAAAACTGGGCCCTTGGAAGTTGAAAGCCGCAAGGTTAAGGTGGTGGAGCTCCCAGTGGGGGCGACGGAAGACAGGGTAGTGGGTTCTTTGGATCTGGAAAGGGCCTTAAAATCAGGGGAAAAGAGGGTGGAACCTGGGCTTTTGGCAGCTGCCCATCGGGGCATCCTGTATGTGGACGAGGTAAACCTTTTAGACGATCACGTGGTGGACGTGCTTTTAGATTCAGCCGCCATGGGTGTAAATACGATAGAAAGGGAGGGAGTCTCCTTTGCCCACCCGGCCCAGTTTACCCTGGTGGGTACCATGAACCCGGAAGAAGGTGAGCTAAGGCCCCAGCTTTTGGATCGTTTTGGTCTTTGCGTCAATATAGAAGGCATCTTAAACCTAGACGACAGGGTCTCTGTTATGGAAAGGAGGGCAAAATTTGAAGACGATCCAGCCCAGTTTAACCTTTCCTTTCAGAAAGAGTCCCAGGAACTCACCTCCAGGATAAATAGAGCCAGAGAGATCCTCCCCAAGGTCACCTTCACCAGGGAGCTTTTAGTTAGGATCGCCAAGTTCTGTCTTGAGGTGGGTGTAGACGGCCATAGGGGCGACATCATCATCTTAAAAGCAGCTAAGACCTTGGCAGCCTGGAATGGCCGCGAGGAGATAGAGTCCCAGGACGTGGAAAAGGCAGCCGAACTTGCCTTGCCCCACAGGGTTCGCCGCCAGCCCTTAATGGAAATAGCCGATAACCTGGATAAAATAAGGAAGATGCGTACCCAAGGGGCTGGCTAAGGGGTAAGCTTTAGATAGGGTGCTTAAATAGGGGGAAAAAAGATTTAGCTTATTTGAGGCAAATATTTAGCTTATTTGAGGGAAATATTTATACTGTTTGAAGCAAAGATTAAAGCACCTAGTTTTCTAAATTTTTTAATAAAAAGGGATTAAATAGTATGGCAAGGGCGGTAAAAATAGGCGCTATTCACTTGGCAGTGGAGTACGGAGAGCCGGAAGTAAATAGGAAAAATATCTTGGATTTGGCCCACAAGGCTGCGGACTTAGGTTGTAAGATAATAGTAAGTCCGGAAATGGGCTTAACCGGGTACAGGTTCCATGACAGAAAGGCCATAGCGCGCATAGTAGAGCCGGATGATGGGCCCATAGCCTCCTCTTTTAAGGACTTTGCCAAAGATAGGCAAGTGTATTTTATCACTGCCTTTGCAGAAAGAGACAGGGCCACAGGTATGTTTTACAATGCAGTCTTTGCCTTTGGTCCCGAAGGTACTCTTTTGTGCAAATACCGTAAGATCAATGCCGAATCCCGGTGGGCCTGTCCTGGCCCTCCGGGTCAGAACAATGTCTTTGATTCCCCCTGGGGAAAGATAGGCCTTTTAATCTGCTCGGATTCCTACCATAGCCTACCTTCCCGGGTTAGCGCCCTAAAGGGGGCCCAGCTATTGGTCCTTCCTGCCAATTGGCCCCCTTCCAATAATTTCCCAGCTAATATCTGGCGCATGAGGGCCTTGGAAAATGGCCTTTGGTATCTGGCCTGTAACCGAACAGGGGCTGAGGAAAAGTTTAAATGTCAGGAATCCATAAGCCATCTTATTAACCCAATGGGAGAAGAGCTAGTTGCCCACAAAAGTGAAGATAGTTCACTTATGTTAGCTGAGATCCCCTTAGATGACAAAGGGCAGTTTGCTTTCGGAAACTTAAGAGAAGAAATCCTAGCTAGGCGTAAACCCTGGACCTACCATAGGATCTACGCAAATTTACTCTTTTTCAGAAATATTACCGATACCCTGGAGCTACCTAAGGCTACAGCTATAGATGCCCAATTTTTGGTGCCAGGTAAATGGGTACCTCCTGTAGAGTTCTTAGAAGATCGTTTAGATACCTTTTTTGTGGAAAACCTAGTGGTCTTACCTTTATATCCCTATAGCCAAGACGATTTAATGCGCCTGGAAAAGATAAGTAAAGAGCGGAAGTTATATCTTATTTGCGCCTCAGAAGAGGACGGGGTCCGCACACACTACCTCATGGACAGGGGGCAAGAGCTTAAAAAAGTACCCTTAAGCCAAGACTGCTTCAATGATCCAGCCATCTTAGGCCCCTTGGTCATCTATTTCACCAAGGCCTCAGAGCTTATCCACCCTGAGCCAGTACTTTGTGCTGCTAAAAAAGGAGCGGATCTAGCTCTTGCCCTGGAGGAATCCTTTGGACCCAATGACCGTTTTATAGCCACTTTGCGGCCCATTGAGCAATTGGCTGTGGGGATCTGTGCCCACGACGGGGCCGCCTTAGGTCTTATTCCAGAAGGCCATGTCACCGGAAGGGGTGCTTACGCCAAGGGGGGAAGTAGCTTTACCTATACCCTAGATACCCGCATTTTAAGAGACAAGCACTTTTTAGATAGGGTGGATTTTGAGGAGATCCTAAAGGGAGGCGGAAGGGAAGAAGACTATCTCTAAAGAAGAGCTTCCATCTTTGGAAGAAAAATTAAAGATATCTCTTAAGCTGGGGCTAAGGGCTTTTATGCTTTTAGTAAATTATTCTCTCTAGGATAAAAGAGGCAAAGGCGCACCTTTTTCAGGAAGTTTTTAGTTAGAAAAAAACAAATAAATTTCCGTATTAAAGTTAAAAAATTTTTTCGAAGAAAAAACTGGAAAGTTATTTAAAAAGCGCTACAAAAGAGCCTTTAGTTTTTAGCCCAGTATAAAGCCTTTTAAAAATAACAGCATAAAGCCTTTTAAATCACAGTATTAAGCCTTTTAAATCACAGTATAAAACCTTTTAAAAAATAACAGTATAAAGCCTTTTAAATCATAGTATTAAGCCTTTTAAATCATAGCATAAAGCCTTTTAATCAAGAATAAAAAGTTATAGCCCTGGCGCATTATCTTGGAGGTCCCATGAAGATTACAATTCTTACCAGCTCCGGCTTTCACGCATTTTTAGCAGAAGCGGCACAGATGATACCTGAGGTCAGGGTACATCTCTATAACGGAAGGGCCCTTTACAGTCCGGAACTTTTTTCAAAAGCAGGAAGACACCTGGAAGAAGCGGATATAAATTTAATTTACGCCTCTGAAGAACCCTTCTGGGAGGACCTTTATCGCCTGCATTTAGAAAAGTTTCCCGATAAACCCCTCTTATGGCTTTCCATGCACTCCCAGAAAGAGGGCCACTCCAACGTGGCGGCTAGATACCTGCGCCAAGCATATGCCTATTTTGAAAGGGGAGGCGAGGACAATGCCTACGGGCTCATCAAGTTTTTAATTGGCCTCTCCATTGGGGACTTAGAGGGCGTCCCAGGCCCCATTGACCTTCCGCCCAATGGCCTGTGGCACCCAGAAGCCCGTAGGCCCTATTTTTCAAATGTCAAAGAGTATCTTTTGTGGTACGGGGAAGAAAAGCCGCAGCTTAAAAATAACCCCAAGGTGGGACTGGTGCTCCATAGGCATTTCTGGTGCGTGGATAAGCCTAGGGTGGAAGAGGCGCTTATCTCAGAAATTGAAAACTTAAACCTGGGCGTTGTGCCCTTTTTTGTATCCGGGGACAAGGCACAAGACAATGAGGCCAGTACCAAATACCTTTTGGATAATTTAAAAAAAGAAGATGGGGGAACCTTAGTAGCTGCCATTATTAAGCTTACCAGCCTCTTTCAGAGGCTGGGGGAACAAACCTATAGCCCCGAAGATTTTGCAAGTGACTCTCCAGCTGTTGGTAGCGTAAGGCTTTTTAGGCTATTAAATGTCCCTATTTTACAGCCAGTTATAAGTCACAGGCAATCTAACGCAGAGTGGGAAGAAAATCCCATGGGCATAGCCTTAGAGCAGTCCTGGTCCGTCACTATGCCTGAGTTCGAAGGTGCCATAGAGCCCCACTATATTGCCGGTACGGAAAGGGGGCTCTCTGCCGGCGGCTCAGATACGCCTCGCAGGCCGCACCCAGAAAGGGTGCGGCACTTTGCCAAGAGGGTGGAAGGCTGGGTAAATTTATCCCAAAAGCCCACAAGGGAAAGAAAGGTGGCCTTTGTGGTGCACAATGCCCCCTGTGCCTCGGTGGAAGCTACTGTGGGTACAGCTTCCAGGCTGGATACCTTTGAATCTTTAAAAAATGTGTTTTCTGCCATGGAAGAGGCTGGCTACAGGGTAAAGGTGCCAACCAGTGGGGAAGAAATCATAAGTGACATCATGGAGCATAAGGCTATAGCCGATTTCCGTTGGACTACGGTAGAGGAGATAGTGGGAAAGGGAGGCGCCCTGGTAGAGCTAGAAAATGAAAAGTATTTAAAGTGGTTTGACCAGTACCCTCTAAAGGTAAAGGAGTATTTGGTGGATACCTGGGGCAATCCCCCAGGACAGGAGATAGACGAGGTACCAGCTGCCATGGTGAAAGACGGGAAGATCGTCATAACCGGAAGGCCCTGGGGAGAGGGCTCTGTCATCTGCGTCCAGCCCAAGCGCGGCTGCGCAGGGGCCCGTTGTGACGGAAGGGTATGCCTAATACTCCACGACCCCTTAATTCCTCCCCCACACCAATATCTGGCAACCTACCGCTGGCTCCAGGAGGAAGAGGGTTTTGGCGCTGACCTTGTGGTCCACGTTGGGACCCATGGTAATTTGGAGTTCTTGCCAGGTAAAAGCGTTGGGCTTGGCCCGTCCTGCCTGCCGGATTTGGCGCTGCACCACGTGCCCCACGTGTATTTTTACAATAGCGATGTCACCTCCGACGGGATGGTGGCCAAAAGGCGATCCTATGCTGTCCTTGTGGACCATGCCCAGACCACCTTCAGTGAGGCCGGGCTCTACGGCCAGTACGCAGAGTTAAGGGCCCTTTTAGGACAACACGCAAGAGCCAATGGGAGCTCCATCCGCCAAAAGGAACTGGAAAAAGAGCTCCGAGATAGACTTATTGGGTCCAACTTGGCCGAAAGCCTTGCTCCGCTGGATGCTGACTTTAAAGTCCTGGCTAAAAAGCTCCAGGATACCTTGCACCAGCTCTCTTCCTCCATGGTGGAAGACGGACTCCACATAATTGGAAAGATGCCAGAGGGCAATAAGCTTACAAGTTTTATCTTTTCTATCCTACGCTACGAAAACCCCGAGAACCCTTCCATCAGGGCATTATTAGCAAAAGCTTTGGGCTATGATTTTGCCCTCTTAAACGAGGGGGGCTATGATAGTAGCTTAGCCGCAAAGGGGAGCTCATCTTATCTGCTCTTGGAAGAACTAAGTCAAAAGAGCTTAATCTTTATCGACCAGGTTTTAAACGGCTTGGAAGCTAAGGCGGCCTTTGCCAAGGCCGCAGGCCAAGCTTGTACGGAAGCTATCTCACAAGAAGAGATATTGGCCCTGGGGGAAAGGGTCCTGGATATTAAATTAAGAATTTTAGCCTCCGACGAGATAGGCGCGTTTTTAAACGCTGCAAAAGGAGGCTATGTAAGCCCAGGACCCTCGGCTCTTATCTCACGGGGTAGGGAAGATGTATTGCCAACTGGACGGAATTTTTACACCAGGGATCCCAAAAGCCTTCCCACTCCGGCTGCCTATAAGGTGGGAGAGACCTTGGCCAATAGGACCATCAATAGGTTTTTGGAGGAAGAGGGCCGCTATCCCGAAAGCATAGCCTTCTTCTGGATAAGCTCGGACCTCTTGCACGCTGACGGTGAGGATTTTGCCGAGATGTTGGCTTTAATAGGGGTAGCGCCTATTTGGGACACTGCTGGAAGGGTAGTGGGAACCCGGGTTATACCCCTTGAGACCTTGAAAAGACCGCGCATTGACGTTACTTGCCGGATGTCGGGGATAGTTAGGGATTCCTTTACTGAGGCGGCCAATTTATTGGACAATGCCATAAGGTCAGTGGCTAGTTTAGAGGAAGATGCAGGGCAAAACTTCGTTCTTAAGCACACCCTGGAGGATCTGGCGAAAGAGGGGGAGATAGCCCCGGAAGAAAAAGAGGAAAAGTTCCGCTTGGCCTGTTCCCGTATCTATTCCACAGCCCCGGGCACTGCGTCTTCCGGGGTGTACTATGCAGTCATGGCCTCCGCCTGGAACGATGAGGCGGACCTTACGGATATTTTTGTGCAACACAACGCATGGATCTACGGGGACGGGGTCTTTGGGAAGGCAGCTCCCGCTGCCTTTAAAAAGACCCTTGCCAGGGTGGACATAAATAGCCACAAGGTCTTTGGTCAAGAGGGAGATTTTTTAAACTGCGGAGGATTTTTCGGGGCAGCAGGAGGCATGTCCATGGCCGCTACTTTTATCTCCGGAAAGCCGGTAAAGGACTACGTAGCTGACACAAGGGAGCTAACGGCCTTGAAGGTGCGCACCTTGGCTGAAGAATTGGGAAGGTCCTGGAGGTCTAGGCTCTTTAACCCAGTGTGGATCGAGGGCATGAAAAAGCACGGCTACAAGGGTTGTGCCGAGATCTCTCGCAGAGTCTCCAATACCTTCGGATGGCAGGCAACGGCTAAGGTGGTGGAGGATTGGGTCTTTGATGACATCACCAAGACCTACTTTTTGGATCCGGAAAATAGGGCCTTCTTTGAGCAAAATAACCCCTGGGCCTTAGAAGAGATAGGCCGGAGATTACTGGAGGCCCAAAGCCGGGGGCTCTGGAAACCAGAGGACGAGCTTTTGGAAAAGCTAAAGGAAAATTATCTTTCCTTAGAAGGCGTCTTGGAAGAGTCCACCGAGGCCTTTGGAGGGGACCTCCAGGGCGGGAGCGTAGATATCTTAACTTCTAAGGATATTGGGAGGTGGAAAAAGAAGATAGACGAATTTATGGCAGCCGCAGGTGATGCATGAGAAAGAGAGCTCTAAGCACTCTTTTAAGCTGTAAAGTTATTACCCTAACTTTGCTACTCTTGTGCGCCTGCCTCCTTTTTGCTTGTAGTAGACAAGATACGCAAGGACCAGTAGAGCTCCTTTCTATAACTCCCTATGAAGGCTATAGCGTGGGAGTGGATCTCTTTGGCCGCAAGCTGGCCATGGTGCCCAAAGGAAAGGACATCCCTTCCGAGGTCAAAGAGAACTTTGCGGCCAATATGATTGTGCGCGTACCCTTGGAAAGGGTGATTGTGGCCTCAGGTAGCTACGATGCGGGTATCATTTTGGAGCTGGGGTTTGGGGTTACCTTTGTGGGATCCACAGAAGCACCGGAAGAATGGTATCACCCTGGGGTCAAAGAGCTCTACGAGAAAGGCACCTTGTCATTTGTAGGGCAGTGGAATGCCCTGGATTTCGAGCTAATAAAGACCCTGGATCCGGACCTCATTTTGGTCTCTAGCCTTGAGGCCACCGAAGCGCTTACCGCCTTGGGCTTTCCTGTGGCAGGCACATACGATCCGGATATTAACACTATAGAAAACCGCTTGAAACTAATTGACTTTATATCAGCCTTTTATGGTGCCAGAGAAAAGGGGCGCGAGTCTATAGAAAGGATAAAGGCAACTATTGAAGAGGTAAAAGCGCGACAAGCAAATAGCCCGAAGGTTCCGGTGAGTTGGGGCATATACTACAATAGAAGGGTCTACGCCTTAAAGGGGTCCTTTTGGATGGCCCAGCTCATTACCTTGGCAGGCGGCGATTATATCTTTGACTATTTGGAGACGGACACCATGGAGCTGAGCTTAGAGGAATTTCTCACCGCCTCCAAAGATGCTGACATCTTTTTTGCCAATCCTATCTATGAAGAGCATGTACAGACAAAAGAAGATATGCTCTTTTACCACAGTGATCTTGCTATCCTTAAAGCCTTTAGCCCAGAAGGTATTGTAGTAGTCCCACGTGCTATAGTCTTTCAAGACACGGGGAATTTAGATGAGATAGCTTTAGATGTGGGTGCTGTCATACACCCAGAGCTCTATCCCGATAGGGAAATTAGCTATTTTTATTACCTAGAATAGAAAATTGGCGAGAGTTTTTCCCCCTTATATCTTTGAGATTAAGGCTAACGCAAGCATTAGCTCTATAAAGTGCGAAAGAGCCTCTACCTAGGATGACGTTATGGCGCTTCATAGTAAGGTGTAAGCGAAACTTGCGACCAAAAAAGCTATGTTTTAGAAAAGGAGACTACCCCGTCGTTTATAAGGCGAGCCGCTACTTACGAAACGAGAGAGGGTTAGCTCATGTCCAGATATTTTTCTGCATCATGATAAAGTTTGAGGGCACGCTCTAAAGTAGAGTATTGGCAGATCATGTGGTGAGCCGAGAGGTGGCTCAGCTGACTAAAGGCTCTGGCCAAATGGGCCATTTGTTTAACCAGAGAAGAAAGGTGAGTGTCATCCGGTTTGATAGAATGTTCTAGATGATAGGCTAAGGGGCCGATTTCGCAAAGTACTTCTTCGCGAACCCTTTCATTAAATATGTAATCCTTCCAAACATCCTCGCCTAGGCGGGATTCTATTATCTGAAAGATGGTGTTTTTGGCCTTTTCTACCAAAGGAAAATAAACGTGGATTTGCCCGGAAATGACTAGTTTTTTTAATATTGATTCACTTTGGACCAAAATTACAGGATGGTAAGAGCAAAGGCCTCCAGGATTCAAAAGCCCTTGCGCCCATAAATTTCGATGATAATCGTCCTGGGGAGGCGGGGGAAATTCATGGGAGATACCGGAGTAAAGGAATTCGTGATGGTAAAACAACTGGGGCTTTGAGGTCCTAAAGTGAAGTTGGTAAAGCGGATGATTTTTTATAATATCGGCTATTGTGGAAAGCTCCAGGGGCATCCTGTTTACCAGCTCATTTATTAACCAAGGGTCATTATCCCCCACGCCCCTGCAAATCGACTTGAGCCAGAGGTACATAGTTTCTGTAGGTTTGGACTTTAGGGAATTTATGGCCTTGGCAAAAAGTGTCATGTGATCTACCGTGGTTATGACGGCCCACCAGTTGAGGGTCACTACGCCCTCCATCTTGGGGAAAGGTGGAAAGCGTGGCGAAAGTATCACCAGAAAGCGTAGGCCCTTTGGGTCGTTGGGAGAAGAATGAGCCCTTAAGACGCTATTGGCCTCTAAGAGTTCCGCATAGATATCCACGAGTGATTCAGCCGGAAACCTATCCAGGTTGGCGATTGCCCTAACTTGGAGGGTTTCATCTAAGCCAGATTTGAAATAGTCAGCAAACCTTCTCTTGCATAAAGCTCTGGTGATTTCAGGTTGAGCAGCCATGAGGGCAGCTAAACAGGGCAATCCATTATAGGAAGCTGCATTGGCAATGTACATCTTGGATATGCCAGAGTTTAGTAGGGTTTCATTTATTGAATTTAAAAAAACCTCAGCCTTAAGTGAGTCAGGGAGATAGACAACTACGTTATTACCACTCTTAAGATGGTCAACTACACTACCTTTGAAGTATTCGCCACCTGGGGTTTGTAACAGAAGATTAAAACTATCAAAGGTCATGTCGCTCCCCTCTAGTAGTTTGTATAGTTTATTACAAGAAATTAAAATCCAGCTAAGGATTTGATAAAAGTTTTGGCAGTGCTCCAAGGTGAAGTGTAGGTGTTGGCCACAAAATTATTTATCTAGCATGAAAGATGGCAGATTAAATTTAAAAGAGTAAATGGTTTCCTTTATAGTTCTGAGATAGCTTTGGCAACAAAAGGATCTATGACGTAAGCTTTTGGTTGGCCAAATGGATCTATAGGTGTAATGAGCTGAAGATCTGACAAAATTTTAACCGCTGATGCAAGGTAAATATTTCTATCCTCACTGATATTTAGATTGATTTTCCGTTTGGAAAGCTGAATTTTGAAGGGTTTCTTGGTTAAGGCATTCTCATCAGGAAAGGGTCGAGTAAAATTGGCTCCATAAAGTTCATAAAACAGTTGGTGGATTTGTTTGGAGGTAACAGGTCCGTGTCGGGCTACAAGTTTTAACACTGGAAGGCATATTTTTGTCTCAAATTGGAAGTCCGTAGGGATAATGGAAGTAGCATCATTGGTTTTATCAGCAGTAGAAGCATGAATATCTGAAGTGTCAAAGTCTATATGATTTTGCAGGGCGTAAAGGTTCATTAGTTTATTTACTACCGATAGATACCATCCACCAGTGCTATCCATGATGTCTTTGGCTTCGACACCATTTAGCTCATAGTCCTCGATTAACAATTTAAGGGAACTCTCATTGAATTTTTTGACTTGGAATTGCATGACATTGTGTGTTGTTTGGATGATTTTTGGGATTGTGCTAAAATCTGGTGTGATCAAAATTGATAAAATATTTTTGATGTGGCCAACTTGCTTATTGATGCTTTCTACGTAAGCGCATAGTTCAACTACTGCAAGGCCTAATTGTAAATTGTCTAGTTCTAATGGATGAATAATTATATGAATAATTTTATCGCTTGAGGAAGTTTTGGATAATTCAAAAAATTTTTGAGCTGAATCCATAGAAGTGAGCTGTACGGTAAGAATTTTATTATTAAAAGTGGGTTGGACAAGAGTAAGCAAAGCATCTTTAAGAAGGTCTAACTCTTTCTCCTGGGCACAGGAGATAATACAAATACCGTTGACATGAGTATTGTGTATAAGGCCATATTCCTGCAACATGGTAAGAGGGCTGGGGATGGGAATATTATTATTTTTAGACGGTGAGAAATACAGTCGCCGCTTGTTGTTTTTTCCGTCACGTTGAATAATGGGAAGATTTTTTAGGTCATCTACTGCCCGAAATAATTCATCATTGTTATTCCATAGCATATTAGCTGGAGCACAAGTATTGATAAAATAAAACCCGGAATCATTTACTAGACCTAATGATTCCATATCCTTTAGGTAATAGTCTATCTCATAGTCCATAAAGTCAGAAAAGTTATCCGGACATTCTGCGATAATAGATTGATAAAGCCTAATTAATTCATCTTGTCTAAGTTGTAAATATGGTGTACCAAAGGGATTTTCTAAAGCTATTTGAAGGCTCATTATAGTGTATATGGCCCAATAGAAACAGTCTTGACCTAAGCTAACTTGGTAAGAATTTTTAAAAGCTCCTATAATTTTTGATTTAGCCATTACCTTATTTAGTATTTCTTCTGATATTAAGAATGGTGGAATGCTGTCGGGGTTCAAATTATTATTCATTTCTTTTATGAGTTCCCGGCATAGCAGTTGTATCAGATGGGGTTGGTTGTTTGAGTTGGATAATAACTTGTAGGTTAGCTTCTCATTTTGGAAGTCAAAACCTAGGGCTCTCAAAGGATTAAGTAAAAGAAGCATAGCTTCGAGGGGCTGAAAGGGCCCCATTATGATGGGAGGTCCTAGGTCAAATAGGGGACTTTCGGGATGTCGGTTTAGTCGCCCGCCCAAAGTATATCCGGTAAAGATAATCTCAAAAAATGGGCTCAAGGTCATTGTTTTTAGCAAAAATTTTTCATTTTCTGGATTATCCATTAATTCGCGAAAAATTTCATCACTATTGTCAGCTAATATAGTTATACGCTTTATTATTTTGTCATGCTGACTAAGTCTTTGGAGCTGTTCAAGCTTATCTAAAAGTTTTTGAGCAGAATCATCACTGTCAGCTAATTTCAGGTAAACCATACCCGCGCGGACGAGGCTAACTATATCTCTGTAATCTTGGGCATTAAGTAGGGTGGCATACTCTCCATTGGGCAGATTGCTAGTCATTGCCTGGAATAGGTATTTTAGTATCGCACTCTTTCCTTGAAATGGTCCTCCAAGCAACAGTTTGTGGCCCTTTTGTGTGGATAGCTTCTTTAAGACCTCCCTGCGGCCATAAAATAGCGGACGGATATTGAGGTCACCAGAGATGTATGGATTGTAATTTCCAAGGTGGCAGCCGCTCTTAAAAAGTACCTGGTGTATTTTTTTCTTGAAAAGCTTGGAGCTTAAATAGGCAACGAGGTTGGTGTCCACCACCAGGATATTTTTTTGAGCGTTTCTAGCCCATCGCCATAGAAATTTTCTGTCGGCAGTGGAAAGTTTGGTGAAAGTCAAAATGATAGTTGGCTTGTCTTCTATTAAGAATTTGTCTAGAATATTTGTTAGGACCTTAGAAGAGAATTTTTCGTCCCAGATCATGATGAGAGTAAGGCGTTCATATGTGTCTTTCCAGATGTGTAGGCATGGAGAGCTAGAAGCGTTTATGTCGTAGATGCGGTACTGCGGTGAAGTTATATTTTTGTAAATAGGGATTAAGTTTGCACTTCTCTCTACAGTAAAACCTAGCCGGGAAAGGAATCTTCTAACTAAGCTTGCTCCCTTTTCATCAGTTTCCTCCAAGCTTTTCATTTGGCTAAGTTGTTCCCAGAGTTTCTTACCGTCTTTGTCCATGGAAGAATTTTGCTCTAAAAGTTTTTGGCCATAATGCTGGAAAGGGTCACTGCTTTCATCAAGTTCATTTAAAAATGAGTAAAAGTCGGAAGCGTAGTTTAATTCAAGAATGTTTGCTTCCGTATTCAGTATTCTTGAATTTTGTCTTAGAGTGTCTTTTAATTCTTCAAAACAAGCTCTGATTTCCGGAAAATTACCCTCCACGGTGATCCTGGCTACTTTATCACGCATTTCAGGTGAGATAGTTGTTATGGAATCATCGTAAAGTTTAATTATATTCACTAAATTAATGATCTTGGAAGTATTAATTTCCGAATCAAGATAAGATATTATAGCTTTAACTAAGATGCTTAGCTTGAAGAGAAAAGAATATTCGTTGTTAGATCGACAAGCTTCAAGCATCGAGAGATAAATTTTGTTCAAGCAAAGGAAAAGCGAGTTTGTGTATTCGCTTATAAAACCAGAATAATAATATAAATCTAGAAGCTCTTTGCTAAAATTCAGTGTCGACTCCATCTCATCAAGTGAGAGCTCAACAGAACTATCTAAAAACTCCTGGAGGGTATTACTGTGGTCTTTGGGTATATAGTTCCTAGCCAGTCTGTGGGCTTCCAGGAAAAAAGAAGGGAAGATGATTCCGTTTTCTCTTTTCAAATGAGATAAAAAGCCCTCAGCAGCATCTTGTAGAGTGTAAGTAGAAATTAAAAAGGAGCTAAGTAGATTAGTCAAAGGCGGGGAGAAAACTCCCATAATGTTGCTGTGGCTATAGTCTTTTATTACCACTGAATAAGAATGCAAATCTACTAGGTGGTTATTGGCATAGAAGTCATTTTGCCACCTGTATTCCGACAGATTATTATTGGTGGGAACCATTTGGTTTTCTCCCACTGTTATAAAATCTAGGAAGTCCTGTGATGCTATGGAAGATACTACTTTGCACAATAGCTTCTCTGCGAAATTCATATCCTCGGGAAAATTTTGCAAAAGTATGTTGGACTTTTGGATTATATCTTTCATCCTGTTTGTCCAAAAGTCTTTTGTACTACAAATGTAGTCCCCTTTGAGAGCTCTGTGATAATCCACCCATTGGGAAGCCAAGGCTAACATGGAGTTGATGTTTTCTTGTAAGATAGCTCCGTTTTTGTACCTTAAGGCTTGTTTTGTGAACTTGTCTGCATTTTCTTCTATGAATTTTTTGAATGACTCGTCGTCTAGGCATTTTATCGAGGAAGTTTCCGCGTCACTAAGGTCTCCTTTGATGGCTGCCTCCAAAATGTCATGAAATTTGCCTTTTTGCAAGACGTTTTTCCACAAGTGTGTTGCCAGCGAGTAGTCACAGGAGTGCTTGTCCATGTATAACTTAAAGTCATCGGTTTTCTCTATTAATCGTGCATGTGCTGTCTTTAAGTTTTGGGCATTACAAAAGATTCTAAAATCCCTGGAGTAATCTTCACTTGTGTCTAAATCACAGAGTTGAACTAGACTATCTAACAAATCAGTTGAATAGTGTTTAGGTAGAAATTCAGAAAAAAATGTGTAGAAGCCTTTATAGAGAGGATTTGGAGCCATAATAGTTGGATACAGAAGAGCTGTATATGTTAAGATGGCCTCTTCGGGCTCCAGAGTTTTTTTCCTCAGTCCCTTGTAGTAGCGTTCCATATCCTTCTTGATATTTATAAAGGCATGCTGTAGTGTAAAAGGTGCAACTTTGAAATTTAAGCCTAGGTGGAGAAGTTTCATTAACCAAGTAGCGAAGCAAATATCCTTCGTTGTGACTCCAAGAAGATATGCGCTTCTGGTTTGGGATTTTTCCAGGAGTTTTATAACAACACCCCTGATGTGATCGCCCACCAGTTTATAAGGTATGATTTGGCTAGGAAGAGATCCTATTGTAGAAATTATAAATTCTACTATCTGGTGCAAATCTTTGTCTGCAAACTCTTGCTCCACTTGTGCCCATTTTTTTTCCAATCCTAGGTAACTAGTAGATGCGAGGATATTTTTATTATTTATATCTGGACGCATCAGGGATAAAAAATCGTCCTTTCTATAGTTATAGTCTGTTAAATCTGCATTGGCTAATCTAGTCAACTTATCTCCCAATTTGTTGACATACATGCTCAGTTTGGGGGAGTCTGATAAAGGCCTAGAAAAAAGCTCGCTTACATTTGCAATAGTGAGATCAGCAAGTGGAGGGGGACCGCTTTCATCTAATATTGGTAGAACGTCCTCAGATTCTACCGGTGTAATTTTGTCATTTCCGTCTACTATGTCTATTTCACTTGTTCTGGTGGCAACTATATCGCTTTCATGATTCAAATCCATTAGTTCTTCACTGAGAGGTGGTAACTCATCTGGCACTGAGTCTAAAATTGAGTCATATACACCTTCATTGAGTTTATGTATAAAAGAACTGGTGAATTTAACATTTAAGATTTTTAGTTGGGATTTATTTAAAGGTTTGGTCATTAACAGGAGCTTTAAGAGATCTTTGCCTAACGGGCACTCTTGTTCCCAATTTTTGTCTAAAGGAACTCTGTTAATTGTATTTATTATTTGGGTCAGAGTATTGTAATCTGTCTTGCCAGGTCGCACCAATTTTCGTAGCTGAAGAAATATATGTGCGGCTGAGTTGGAAACCTGAAATGTTTCCTTTAATCTTTCTAGTGGTTCGCATACTTCTTGGAACTGTTCATCCACCATTTCCCAATACGATACGATGTTGTCGGAAGATTCTGATATATCCTCAGGGGCGAATCCAAATAAGAAATCCAAATTTATGTTGGGCGTTCTTTCAAATTTATCAATATTTTGGTAAAATTTGGTAAGTAAATTTTCGATCAAAGCCATCATTTCTTTTCCGTAAAAGTAGGCTTGTGCGACGGTTTTCTTATCGTATTTCCAATGCTTTCCAGACATGATAGAGAGTAACTTATTATTAATTACTTCAATTTCTTCGTTTAGCTTATTAAAATCTTCTCTTAATATGTATTCTATCGTTTGTTGGAATTTTAAAATTTCAATATATTTATCTCTGGCATTTAGAGTTTCTTGAGGTATATGTAGTAAATTTGATTTAATTTTTGTCAATTTTTTCAACGATTGTAGCAGTTGCAATAGAACAAAGTCAGTTTCTAAAATTTGCTCATTTTTTTCATGCCGCATATCAAGGAAGATAAACAAAAGCTGTTGCCAATTGGAGCCTCTTAGTTTAGAGGCAGCTTCAAAGGGAGGTTTAAACACTGCGGTATGCCATAAAATGATGAGTTCTTGTAACAGATTTTCATTCATGGCGATTTTTTGCATCTCTTTTAAGCGGCTTTCGCTGGTCAAGGCTATTTTATGGTATTTTTTAGCAATAAAGGTATAATCAAGCTTGCAAACCTTAAAGAAGCGTTCACATTCTTCCGGAAACAAGCTAAGATCGCTTAAAAGGGCTTGGATGCAATCTTTTTTCATCATTGCTGTAAGTAACTCCGAGGGTATGAGCTGCTTTTTTCCTGTATTTTTGCTTGTTTTTTTCATGTTACATCTCTTTTGCGGCTCTACATACAGCGAAATAATCAAACAACAAAGCTATCCCATGTGGTAAAAAGCTATTTGTGGGAACTTTGTTGGTATTAAAGAAGATGGGCAAGTTAGCTCAGAACTGAAAGGGCTCCCCAAACAACCATAGGTTTTAGTATTTCTTAGGGACTTTCCATTTTATGGAGCTTTAACTTCTTGTGATAATTATATCTATACTTGTCTTCATTTTGTGCATTAAAAAAATGTGTGCTTTAATCTTGTTTTTGTTTTTCCCTCTTTTCTAGAGGAAAATTACATTTACTATCTATCATAGTATAGCACAAAAATATTTATAACTCAAGAAACCACAAAAACAATACCGGTATATACCATATGTGGCGTCCGTTTTATTAAATCTTTATATTAAAAGGCCTGTATGAGTTTTAGGTTCGAAAAGGAAATGGGTTCTCCCAGAGTTTTTTTAAGGGCCTCATGCTCCCTTTTAGTACTATGGAAGGCTAGGCGCCTTAAGCCCCAAGGAGAGCCTTTTATAGTATTGGGATAAAAGGAAATATCTACAATATATTGTGGAACAATCGACTTAAACAGGCTCATCTAGACGAATTTAAATCTTAGCAAGACTTTTATCCAAAAAAACAATGGAGGGCCCACAAAGGCGTAGTTTCAAGGTGCTAAGTCACAAGGCATCTGAATATAGTAGAATTATAATTATTAATCTACCACTTATAGCAGTATTAAAAATGAAATACACTTCTAAAATAAATGCCAGAAAATCCCAAAGGGCAGATAAGGGCGTTTTTTTAAATTAGGCTAGAGGACAAGATGTAATCTTTTTTTGAGCCCCCAGTTTAGGACTATTAAAAGGGCTATGGCGCGCCTAAAGCCTAAAAATGCAACATGTCTATTTCTCCTTAATAATCTCCACATAGGTCAGCTTCCTATCCGGGTAGAGCTCTGGATGAACTACCGCACCTAGATCCATAGCTATTTCATCCACGTACCAAGCATTTTCCCAGAGCCAGGAATAGGTCATTGCCACTGTCCCTTGGTCACCGAAGGCCTTCATGTCCTTCAGCCCATCATACCATTTCAGCATCAAGGACATATCAACAGCATGGTCATTGCTTGGTTGGGTGATAAAGAATATGTCTGCATCCTTGGAGCGAATGTAAAATTCCTCTAAACTGAATCCGGCACCATTCATGTCGATTTCCGGAAACACATAGTCAGCTCCCACTATTTCAAGAAG
Source organism: Deltaproteobacteria bacterium (assembly GCA_031279515.1). Taxonomy (GTDB): domain Bacteria; phylum Desulfobacterota; class Desulfarculia; order Adiutricales; family Adiutricaceae; genus JAITII01. Next base: position 9,933 of record JAITII010000120.1, on the reverse strand, counting down.
GTCTGCCACCCAATAGTCGCCACCCAGGACAAAGACCCTTTTGTCGAAATACACACCCCAGGTTAGTTTTGGCCTGTGAAGGCCTTCAACCCTTTCTCCAATAGCTTTTAGAGAAGCCTTTAGCTCTTGTACCCTTTTGTCTCCCTTTTCTTTTTCCCCTAAAAGCATGCCCAAAAAGGATATGAGCTCCAATTGATTTTCTATATCGTTTACTTCATTGCTATAGTCAGCCACCACGGGAAATCCCAAAAATTCCACCAGCTCCAGAGTACTCGTGCTTGATATCAGGATAACATCCGGCTTCATTTCAACTAAGGACTCCAGATCTATAGAGTTATACTCACCTATGTATTTCACCTTCCCTTCATCAAAGAGCTTTAGCATTTCAGGTGAATGAAATTCATCTCTACTATCTGTAACCCCTATGATAGCATCACCTTTCCCCAGGCCTATGATAATTGAAGGGTCGTAGGTACCAGATGCTACGATAATCTTTTCCACTGGAGTTCTGACTATGGCCGTAGGCTTAAAATTGTCTAAGACCTCCTGGGGTAAAGGTTCCCCCCTGGGGACTATGGCTATCTTGCGATTAAAAAGGTCAATGGCCAGGGTATACCCGTCCATTTCCACAACAGACAAGGGCTTAAGAGAGCTTATATCTTGGGTCTTATTCTCACAGGCACTTAAAAGAAATGCTAAAAGTATTGCCACTATCGGGAAAAATCGTTTTGTACTCATCACTCCAAAGCCTCCATTATGAAATAGAGGTGTTATCTAAGTAAAAACCCATCTCTTGTTAAAGTCAGTTTTGACTTTAAAGGGTTCTTGGTTGCACAAGGTTGGAGTTATGGAGTGTATTTGTTGAATCCATTGGAGTGAGGCTTCCTCAGTCTGGAAGCAATTTAATAATATTTAGGTTCCTACATGGGTAGAGCTTTGGATGTATGATAGCTGCCATTTCCAAGGCTATATCCTGGAGCTTACCTGTGTTCTGCCAGTTGAGCTCATTTGATGTCACAAAAGTACATTCCGGTCCCAAAAAGGCGGTCCCTAAGATATTCTAGCATATTTCTTTGAGTTTGTATGCCTTCGCCCAAATTGGAGTGAAGAAGAAGATATCTGACTGTTTCGATCTGGCAAAAAAGCTCCAAGCTTATTTCCCTAGACTGTGATATGATATCTTCCATAATATAGTCCCTTCCCTTGCGCTCCATTAGCTCTACCAGCCAAAAGTCGCCTCGCTTCCCAAATCTTGGGCTAAATCGCCTGTTCTCCCAGCTAATTTTGGGCTTTGGGAGGCACTGGCCCCTTGTTTTTATGTCCCTTAAAGTGGAGCCCATTAGTTCCATACGTTCTTTGGTCCTCTTTTGGACGCCCAAGAGGGACCTAAAAAGCTCATGAGCATGAAGATGGGTCTTGATGCTATTTATAGATGCGTCCTAGGTGCCTAGTGCGGGTAACCGTATATACTTCAGCTCTTCCATGGCACCCCAAGTGGAAACTAAGAAGGTCAGGATCTAAGGCTTTGTTCTTCTCATAATCCAAGGCAGTGAAGAGGCCTAAATAGGTAATTTGCCCTTGCTCATAGAGTCTTTTTATCTCCGGCAGTACTCCCGCAGCCCGGGGATTTAGCCCCGGCTACTATGGTGCCCTAAGGCAAGGCCGCCATAGGGCTAGGAGGCGATAGGCACCTTAGGGGGCATTCTTGTGATTCGGCCTAAGGTGCCTTTTTGTGTGCCAGCCGCAAGGCCGGTCCCCAAAAGAAGCCGGAGGTAAACCTAAACCCGATGAATAAGAACAGTTTATAAGGCATAAGTGAGATGTTAATAACCGCATAAAAAAATTCTCAGCTCATCATAGGAATACCAAGGGTGGAAACTGTTCTGCGCTTATTTTTTTAATTGTTGTGACTGAGATTGGGATCAAATTTGGTGATTTAATGAAAAAGATAGGCAAGAGAAAATCTAAAATGAGAGAATAGGTCAGCAAGATATGCTGTTATGTAGATGCTAAAAATCTTACCGAATTTAGATTAATATGAGAACTCGCCTAATTACGTACACATTTTCTAAGGATTACTTTACTTATAGTTCATGACTTTTGCAGCCGCCATAATGGTGCAAAATTTAACTTTTCTGTGGGGGCATACATTAACATCCTACCTCTAGAAAGTAATATGAATTTCTTGTTTAAATGCTTGTAGAAAAATGTCTAATGATTGGATACCCTCAATAATTACCACGAAAGAAGGTCGTTATGTCCAATAAAAATGAAGGATGCTTATTTTACATAGTACTGGCTGTTGTATTTGGCATATCCTCAACAATGTTAAAAATAACTGGGAACTTAAATGGCGTTACCGGAGCCTTATGCGGCATTTTTAGTGCACTGTGCGCAGTGCCGTTTTTGAAAAAAGACTCTTCAGAAGATAAAGATAAAGATAAAAAGTAGACAATACCCCCCTGTCCGCATTTTTAAAAGTGGATCTAAAGTCAGGTAAAGGGCAAAATCCCCTTTAATGATGAGATTTAATACCTCTACACTAATATTGGCACCTTTTAGTAAAGCTCTTTTTTGGATCAAAAAAGCCATTTAGCACTTACATGGCCCTTAAAAAGTCGCTATAATGTCAAGTCTTAAGACGCTTGTATAAAAGCCAAACCCACTTTTAAGGTCCCATAATTACCCTCGCCTTAGGGCTTTTTAGGCTTTTAAGACCTTTTGTATTTAGATGAGCTACTAACTTATGAAATACCAAGTAGATGACAAGCCCCCCTTGGGGCAACTCCTTTTGTACGCTCTACAGTGGTGGGTGGTGGCCCTCCCCTGCGTTATCATTACCGGGGTGGTGACGTCCAGGCTCCATTACGGGGATTTGGGCTCGCAGATTTGGTATCTGCAAAAACTCTTTGTCGTAACCGGGCTTATTGGCACAATCCAGGTCCTTTGGGGACACAAGCTGCCTCTTATCATAGGGCCAGCTACTGTGATTCTGGTGGGGATAGTCGCTTCCATCTCTTCCGGGATAGATGCCATTTACACCTCCATCTTTTTGGGTGGGCTTATGGTCACCATCTTAGGCGCAACTAACATCCTTTCCAAGCTACGAGTCTTTTTTACCACTAGGATAGTTATAGTTATTTTGATACTTATAGTCTTTACCCTGGCCCCTATTATAGTGCGCCTGGTATCTGAAAGCGGGGGTACCCTTATTTTCAGCCTGCTTTCACTTTTAATCTTGGTCAGCTTAAATGAATTCTTTAAGGGGGCCCAAAAGGCCTTAACTGTCCTTGTAGGGCTTATTTTAGGGACTATAGTCTACGGGTTAATCTTTGGAATTTCCCGCTTGCCTTCTCCAGAAGATGGTGCGGCCAACATAGGCAATCATTCTTTTTTTATCTCTTTTAGTTTTGAGCCAGGGACCATCCTGGCCTTTATTTTTTGTTTTCTGGCCTTAATGGTAAACGAGCTGGGCTCAGTGGAGGCAGTGGGAAGGCTCCTTAGCGCTACAGACATGGACAGGAGGGTTAAAAAGGGGGTCATAGTGGCAGGGGGAGGAAATATTCTCTCGGGACTTACGGGAGTTATAGGGATGGTGGACTTTTCCTTGAGTGCGGGATTGGTCATGGCATCGGGCTGCGCCTCCAGATACGCCATGGTTCCAGCCTGGTTACTGCTTTTAGCTTGCGGCTTTTTTCCCAAACTAATCCAGTATTTAGCTGTGATCCCCAATGCTGTCATGGGGACCTTACTCCTTTACACCATGGTCTCCCAATTCGGAAGCGGTCTTTCCATGCTAGTGAAAGACAGAGCGGTCACAGATTTTAAGACTGGCTGCACCATAGGGCTCCCCCTTTTGGTTGGTTTGGCGATAGCTTTTAGCCCGGAGGCAATATTTGAGGATTTTCCGGCACTTTTGCGACCCATTGTACAAAACGGTTTTGTCATGGGCGCCTTTATGGTGATATTCCTGGAGCACTTGGTCTTCAGGGACTGGGGTAAAAGGGAAAAGCCTTAGTTTTTCTTTATTTTTAGCCAATATAAAAAATTAACGCTAGACCAAAATTAAAATCGTGTATAATTAATGCACCTAAAAAGGAACGAACGCTGTCAACAGCAAAAAAATATCAATTGAGATATAAATGTATCTTAATTTGACAGTAAATTAGTATTATAGATAAAAATTACTAGTGATTTTTTATCACTATTTTCGAAACTGTTGTCTGAATGTCAAAGTTATTATTGATTTGGCCCCGATAGGAAGTTTAGCCAATATGCCAGTTTGATGAAGGCAAAAAATCGAAAATAGGGTCCAATTGGCCTAATTGCGGCCTTTTTGGGAAGCCAAAAAAATCGCGGGAGGAATGTTTCATGAGGAAATCATTTATATTTATTATGTTTAGCCTGTTGGCTCTCACCTTGATTCTGGTACAGTCTGGCCCCATCATGGCGGCAGGGGAACTGGAGGCTATTAAAGCCAAGGGTGTTATTCGCATAGCAGTCTTTTCCGACAAGCCGCCCTTTGGCTTTGTGGATGAAAATGGTGAAAACCAGGGCTACGATGTCTATTTGGCCCATAGGATTGCAAAAGATCTCTTGGGTTCCCCGGACAAGGTGGAATTCATCTTAGTTGAGGCAGCCAGTCGCGTAGAGGTGCTGCTGGCGGACAAGGCGGATATAGTTTTGGCCAACTTCACCCTTACCGAAGAAAGGGCCAAAAGCGTGGATTTTGCTACGCCTTACATGAAGGTGGCATTAGGGGTAGCCTCCCCTAATTCTGCCCCCATAACTGATGTGGCTCAATTGGCTGGCAAGGTGCTCATTGTTAATAAGGGGACCACAGCTGACTCATATTTCACCCAGAATCACCCGGAAGTGGAACTTTTGAAGTTTGACCAGAACACCGAGGCATTCAATGCCTTAAGGGACGGTAGAGGCGTTGGGTTGTCCCATGATAATACATTGCTCTTTGCCTGGGTCAGAGAAAATCCTGGCTTTACCACCGGCATTGACCTTTTAGGTAGCCTGGATTCCATTGCACCGGCTGTCAAGAAAGGCAATACCGAACTATTGGAATGGCTCAACAACGAGATACTAACTCTTACCAAGGAAAACTTCTTTATTGATGACTACAATGCTACTTTACTTCCGGTCTATGGAGACACTGTGGACCCCACCACAGTCCTCTATACGGCAGAGGAGCTAGCCAAGTAATTTTTGGCATACCTTTGTTTATTGCCAAAAGACTGTCTTTTAGGTTTAGTGGGGGAAGCTCTTTTATGGGATAAAAATCCTTAGGAGCTTCCCATTTTTTAGTTGGCAAGAGAAGTCATTTCAGTTAAAGATGTGCCTTTTAGGGTAAAGTTCTATCTTGCTTGAGGATAGTGGCAAAAAAAGTAAAATTAGTTGGGCAGTAAAGGAAAATTATTAAATACCAGCCCACTAGGAACTTAAAGCTAAAGCTTTATAAAGTAGGGGTAATTCGAGCCCCGGGGATAAGAGCTTGGACCTCGATTTCGCCATAAAGTGCATCCCCCTATTTTGGGCGGCAGGCAAACTCACTGTAACTTTGGCCTTTTTTGGGATAATCCTTTCATTGGTCATAGGGTTCATTTGTGCAGTCCTGCAATACTATCGTATACCCTTTTTAAAGCAACTGGCAGGTATATACATAGAGCTAGCCCGTAATACCCCACTTATGGTTCAGCTCTTTTTCCTCTTCTTTGGGCTCCCGCGCCTAGGGATCCTTATCCCGGGTAAGACCTGTGCCATTATTGGCCTTGCCTTTTTGGGAGGCGCCTATATGGCTGAGGCCTTCCGCGGGGGCTTTTCTGCTGTGGGAAAGACCCAGCTGGAGGCAGGTCTTTCTTTGGGACTAAGCCGCCTGCAACTCTTGCGCTATGTTATCTTCCCCCAGGCCTTGGCTGTGTCACTACCGGTAATAAGTGCTTCAACCATTTTTCTTATGAAAGAGACCTCGGTATTTAGCATAGTAGCCCTCCCAGACCTTATGTATCTGGCTAAAGATCTCTTAAAAGAGGGACACAGTATTGAAAGTAATTTAATGCTGGTAATCTCTTACCTAGTGATAATCTTGCCAGTTTCGCTCTTTTTTGCTTATCTGGAAAGGAGGGCGCGCTTTGCTGGATTCGGCTCTTAGTGTTTTTACAGCAGGACGGAACATGGCTCGCCTCATGGAGGGCCTATGGATAACTGTCTGGATATCCATGCTCTCGGTGGGGCTCTCGGTCCTCTTTGGTATCCCCTTTGGCCTGCTCATGGCGGCTAAGACCCGGGTGGTGGCAAAGCTAATGCGCATCTACTTGGAGTTCATAAGGGTAATGCCTATCCTGGTCATGCTCTTTCTGTTTTATTACAGCCTATCCAGGGTTTTTGGCATTAACCTTTCGGCTTATTTTGTTTCTGTCTTGGTTTTCACCATCTGGGGAGCCGCCGAGATGGCAGACCTAGTGAGAGCCTCGGTTACATCCCTTCCCGCCCATCAATGGGAATCTGGAAGGGCCTTGGGACTTTCCAGCCTACAGGTAAGCCTTTTTATCATTGTCCCTCAAGCCATAAGAAGGCTTCTGCCAGGGGTCATAAATCTCACCACGAGGATGATAAAAACGACCCCTTTTGTGTTTTTCATTAACATCCCAGACCTCATGAAAGTCGGTCAGCAGATAGTTGAGGTAGCTGGTATGCGCAATCATTTAGCCAGCGTCTGGGTTTACGGTTTCATATTTTTTATCTATTTCATCATCTGTTATCCCATTTCACTCTTCTCGCGCTACTTGGAAGGCAGGTGGCAATAATGTCAGAAACTATGATAGAAAACATAAATTTAAGTAAACAAGAGGAAGAGCAAAGGGAAAAACCTTCCCTTGAGGATCGCCCTATAGTCATCTGTGCACGGGATATAGTTAAGAGCTTTGGCGAACGTTTGATCTTGAAGGGGATAAGTGTGAATGTGCACCATGGCGAGGTCCTAGTGGTAATAGGCCCATCTGGTTGCGGCAAGAGCACTCTTCTGCGCTGCTTAAATGGTTTAGAGCCAATAGATTCAGGTGAGATTGAGCTTGACGGAGAACTTCTGACAAAGCCAGGAACCAACTGGAATCTGGTGCGACAAAAAATTGGCATGGTCTTTCAGAACTATGAGCTCTTTCCGCATCTGAATGTTATGGACAACATTCTTCTAGGCCCAATAAAGGTGCAGAAACGCAAGAAAACCGAAGCAAAACAAAAAGCTTCAGCTTGGCTGGAGAGGGTGGGCCTTTTAGATAGGGCCGATTCCTACCCTCGAGAGCTTTCTGGAGGCCAAAAGCAACGCGTGGCTATAGTCAGGGCTCTCACCATGGCCCCGGAAGTGATGCTCTTCGATGAAGTGACCGCATCTTTGGATCCTGAAATGGTTCGAGAGGTGCTGGATGTCATGCTGAGTTTAGCGAGCCAAGGTCTTACAATGGTTATAGTTACCCATGAGATGGGATTTGCCAAGGCTGTGGCTGACAAGATAATATTCATGGATGAGGGTCATATTGTGGAAAATGCCCCACCTGATGTTTTTTTCAATAATCCTGAAACTTCAAGGGCCAAAAAATTTTTAAACATGTTTGAGTTCAAGGGTATTAAAAAAGTCTAGTTTTATGCCCTTCACCTGCAGCCGAGTTTTCGGAAAAATGGGTAAGGGTCCGCAAGATGCCTTCGATTTTCAAGAAATTAAGCACTTAGGAAGCGTTTTAGTTATAGGCGCTAAAAATGTTAGTTGACTTTTATTAAGAAATATCTTAGAATTTTTATTGCTAACTATTTTTTCAAATTTTATTTTGCATTTATATACTGAACCTAACTTCTTAATTTTGTTTCCCACCATAAATTTATTAATATTTTTGCTACTTACTTCCTTCTGGGTACCAGATTTTGGGCATATCATTCATTTTTATGCCAATATGTGACATAAATCAGACTTTAGGTATATTTTTACTACCTTTAGGACGCCCTGGTTTACGTTTATCACTATTATTTTTATTGAAGTTTGTTAGGGAATGGATTTTTGGCCTATTTTTACTGCCTTTCGGCCTTCCAGGCTTACGTTTTTCAACTGCATCAAAATTATTATACACAAGACTATTTCTTTGACGGATATTTTTACTACCCTTTGGCCGTCCACGTCTTGATTTTACGTCTGTATGGTGAGTCATTTTAGTTTCAGATAATGATTCATCCGAGTTATTTTTCGTATTATTTTTGTTAGTGTAAGAAAATGAGCTATTTTTCTTACCTTTAGGGCGCCTCCTTTTGCGGTTATCGCGCAAATTATTCAAATATTTGTTTGTATATGATTTGGAAAGATCCACTTTTAGAGGATTTTCTTGATTTAACTTTAATATGGTTGCTAATTCTTTTTCAGAAGTAATAAGCGGTTCTACACTCTGAAATTCATCACTAACGTAGGCACTAAGATTTTTCATTATATCTAATGCACTATGCGCACAGTATTTTGTATTTTTTAGCTTGTTATTTAATTGTAAAGATATAATAGTAGCGATAAAAGATAATAATAGATGCCCCATTGTAGTATCAGCTTGATGCGTTCGTAAAGGCAACATACTTCCATTATTTTTAGAAATATCGAATACTTGTTCAATTTGTTCGCGTGTATAGTATAAATCTAACACTTCTGCTTCATCAATATTAAAGTTAGAATAAAGGATGAATTTACCAAAATATAGGCTTTTGTGCAAAATTTCTGTTCTATCTGTATATTTAGCATATACTGTATTTCTGTCAATTTGTTCTTTCTCAAAATCCAGAATTATATATGCATAATGAACTGTATCAGTATTACTTTCTAATATAACTTTTTTACAATGCAAGTATCTTTTTCGATATAAAATTCTGTAATCAACGTTGTTTCCTAAATCCTGGCTCTCTCTTTCTATTAATTCTTTAAATAATTTTCTGTTGTTGCACATTCTAACTAAATAGTTAATCTTGATGGTATCTAAATATAGTAAATTTTCATCTCCATAATATCCAGCATCTAAAACACAGCATTTGATGTAAATCTTACGATATTGCAATAGACTAACAATATATTTCAACGTTGAAACATCTACAACGTTACCTGGCACTTGATCCATATATATTGGCAAATTTCTTTCATGATCAACTACATAAATAACCCTGAATTCATTATTTATAACTCTATTGTGGTTATTCATAGCTGTCAGAGTTATTTTTATATCGTTTTGAGCACCTGTACTATCAATTAAAATACTATTACATATTAATACATCCGAGTTTTTATCGTCATTTAGAAATTTATGGTAGTTATCAAAAAATTTTTCACGTGTGGATTGTTCTCCTAATTTTTTTAAAAATATACTTATACTATCTGATGAAAGAGCAGCGCTTGGATACAGTATTCTAGCATATGATCTTTGAAACCAAGCATTTGCATTTATAAATGCATTATCGTGTGCACTTAATTTATAGGCTAACAAGGCATGGAGAGTGTCATTATCAAATGGAACTATGCTTTTAAGCACTGCTTCAAAGTTTGTAGAGTGGTAAAGATCGTGAAGGAGCCAAATATCGCCATAACGTAGATTAAAGAAATTTTGACCATCTTCAAAAATACGACTGTAGGTACCATTTACCGAAGTAAAACCATTTTCGATTGTAAACTTAAAAAACCCCCACTTATTGTTGTAATAAATCTGTTCTTGCTTATTAACAAGTCTTCCAAGGTATTCTTCACCGCGGTGACTATCTGAGTGATGGGGTGCGTAATACGAATAGTATTCGCCAGATGCACGATTAGAACGTTTAATACAACCGCCATTCCTTTTTTTTAGCATTACCTCATCAGGTATTGGTTGAAAATTTTTAAACAAAGTTACCATGTTTATTTGACTTCCTTTTTTG
>JAITII010000053.1 GCA_031279515.1 Deltaproteobacteria bacterium | reverse complement strand
CCTGCACTTCTTTTATCTTCTCCTTCCCCCACCAATAAATCCCCTTCTATCTTTAAATGATTACTCCCTAGCCCTTAACTAATAGTTTTTCCAGATTTAGTTAGGCCTCCCTTTTATGCTATAATTGCCTCGTGAAAAAAATCTCTAAGGACCTGACTTCCGCCAGCACCAATTTCGCAGAGCCCCTAAGATCCGCCCTAGTGGCGGTAGAAACGGCTGTCCCTGGCCTATATTCCTACCTCATACCTCAGAATCTGGAAATCTTAGTGGGACAGATGGTCCTCGTGCCCTTCGGTAACCGCAAGCTCATAGGATATGTCCTTAAGATCTCTTATGAGACCTTTGACTTTCCCTTAAAACCAATAGAGGAGGTCCTGCGTCCCGAACCACTTTTTCATGAGGACTTTTATCCGTTCATTGATTTTATCTCCAACTACTACCACTATCCTCCTGGCCTGTGCGTTAAAGAGATCATACCGGGCGGCCTTGCTCCCAAGATAACAAAAAAGCTCGTCTTAACAGATATTGGCCTTAATGAAGCGTTAGATCCCTCCCTCAATCCCACTCATCCCTTTGTTTTACTTAAAAACGCCTATCCAGAGCCCCTTTTAGTAAATAGCTTCCAAAACAAAACTGACTTATCGCGTATCAACCAGCTGGTTGCCAATAAGCTCGCCTCTTTTAAATATGTGGTTGATTCTAAAGCCCTGTCTTTCTCCTATGAGCTTATCATTCACCGGGCAGAGGATCTCCCACAGAAAATGCCTAAGCTGGGTAAAAATGAGGCTTCTTTTTGGGAGCGTATAAAAAATTCCCCTCCCACTCCGCTTTCCCACTTTCGCAACTTTTATAGCGATGCTTTGCGTATAGCACGTAACCTGGAAAAAAAGAGACTTATAGCAATAACCCGCTCCGAGATCTTCCGAGACGACCCTTCTCGGGCCTTAGAGCTAAATACTCTGCCGGTGGACAATCTTACTAGCGAGCAAAGCTTTGCCTTAGGGGAGATCAATAAGGCCCAGGAGAAAGGTCAAAGTGAGGCCTTTTTACTCTTTGGGGTAACTGGTAGCGGCAAGACTGAGATCTACCTTCGCGCTTCCCAAAAAGCCTTGGCTGAGGGCCCGGGGGTCTTGTGGCTCACTCCGGAAATAGCTCTTACCATGGGCCTGGAAGGCCGCATTAAAAGAGCCCTTTCTGGTATCCCCTTGGCTGTACTTCACTCCAGGTTAAACCCCGGCCAACGCCACGATCACTGGCAGAACCTAGCTAGGGGTACCATTAAACTGGCCTTAGGGGCCCGGAGCGCCGTCTTTGCTCCAGTGGCCAATCTGGGTTTAATAGTAGTGGACGAGGAACATGATTGGGCCTATAAGCAGGAGGACGGCCTTAAATACAATGGCAGAGACTTAGCCGCCTGGCGAGCTCGCCAGAGCTCAGCTGTACTTATCCTGGGCTCTGCTACCCCATCTTTGGAAAGCTATCAGGGTAGTCTTACTGGAAGACTTAAGCTTCTTACCCTCACCGAAAGGCCCCAGGGGGCTAGCTTACCTATAGTAGAGCTCTGTGACCTGAAAGGGGCACCTAAGGGGCAAACTTTGACCCCTTACCTTAAGAGCTCTTTAACTCATTGCTTCAGCCGCCAGGAACAAGCACTCCTTTTTATTAACCGCAAGGGTTATGCCAGCTATCCTGTCTGCTTATCCTGCGGAGAACCCTTACGTTGCCCTAACTGTAGCCTCACTTTAACTATCCACGGCCCCAAATCCTCCTATATACCAATAGACACCTCCGAGCCAATAGCCGGGATCCCACAAGGTTCTCAGCTCATCTGCCATGGCTGCGGCTATAGAGCCGTACCTTCTAAACTATGCCCCACCTGCGGAGCTACCATGATGCGGTTTTTGGGCATAGGTACAGAAAAATTAATGGACTACGTGGAAAAGGAATTCTCTGTCAAAGGCTTAAGATTTGACGCCGAAAGCACCAGGAAAAAGGGGGGATTTAAAGACATCCTGGAAAGCTTTGGCAACAGAAAGGCCCATTTCATGGTGGGCACTCAGATGGCAGCCAAGGGACATGACTTTTCCAATCTCACTGTAGTGGGTGTGGTGGACGCAGATATTGGTCTTAACCTCCCTGATTTCCGGGCTGCGGAAAGGACTCACCAGCTCCTTTCCCAGGTCTCTGGGAGGGCGGGACGCGCCGAAAAACCTGGCAAGGTCATAATCCAGACCCTAAACCCCAACCATTACGCCATCCAGGCGGCTAAAAACCACGACTATAAAAGCTTTTTCCAGGAAGAGATCCTTATGCGGGAAAAGCTAAACTTGCCTCCCTTTGGCCGCATAGCCCTCCTTCGCTTTTCCTCTTTGGATGAAAAAGAGGCCGAGGAATACGCCCAAAGGGCCAAAACACTTCTGGTGCCTATTGTAAAGGAACTGGAAACTGACGCAGGCGAGCTCTGGGGGCCGGCTCCGGCCCCCATTAGCCGCCTTAAAGAGCGGTATCGCTTCCAGCTCATGGTAAGGACAAGTTCTGTTAGGAACCGCCACAAGATCTTAAAAAATTTCCTCTCTGTATTTTTAAGGCGCACCCCCAAGACCCTCATCTTTACCCTGGACGTGGACCCTTATCACCTCATGTAACCCCTTTTGAGTGCCTCTCTTAGATCTAAAAGGCTGCCCTTTTAAGCTCTTTTTTACCTAACCCGCCTGGTGGCCCCTAGGTCTTGGCCTACCCTTCTTTAACTATCTAAATTAATCGCCTCCTGGGGCTATCAATTTTCAATTTATTTTTAGGCCACTTTTAGCCAGTCTATGCTATAATAGTGTGCTTTTTTCCCCTTCAGGAAGTCTAGAACTTTAAAGATTAACCCAATCCTTTATTTTAGAGATTACGATATGGCTAATTCCATTCCAGGCACCAGAATAACTGCCGATGAAGCCAGAGCAGCCCTGTTAGACCCTGAAAGGGGGTCTCTGAGGGTGTTAAAGGCTTTGGGTAAGAAGATGGACGAGTACAATAGCGCCTTAGCCAAGGGCATTACTACTCTCAAGGTTTTCAATGAATTCGATGAAATAGCTGCCCGGGCCGTTATTGATGGCTACAAGAAGGACCTTGAGGATGAGGGCATTGTGACCCCGGATATCAGGATAGAAAAACCGGGATTTATGGGAGCCAAAATGACAAGTTCCACGGATACCAATTCCATAACCCGCCAAGAGGCGCTAGATGCTTTAAAGGATCCTGAAAAGGGGTCCTTGCGGGTCTTAAAGGCCTTAGGCAAGCAAAGGGATATCTATGCCCGCCAGCTCATGGGAGGCCAGAAAAGGCTAGTGGTACACAATGCCTTCGAGGAAGTCTGCGCCGAGGCGGCCATAAAAGACTTTGAGGCTGAGCTGGAAAGCGAGGGTCAGCCCGTACCCGGGGATCTGACCCTATTTCGCTCCCCTGGTTTCTAAATGAACTTCGGTAACTATAGTGGACAGCGCATGACTTTAGGCTTCCATACAGCCCCAAGGCAGTGCCAAAGGCCGTGCCTATGAACGCCCTGGACATCGCCTTAGCGGTGGTCTTAAGCTATTTCCTCCTGCGCGGCATCTTCAGAGGGCTTGTAAAAGAGGTGGTAGGAATCTTAGGGCTCTTTATCGCCTTTTGGGTGGCCTCTAGCTATTGGCAGATGGGGGCCCTGCAATTGACCCCCATCACGGAAAAAGAATCTTACAGAGGTGTCTTATCCTTTGTCATCATCTTTTTGGTGGTCTATTTCTTAGCAGGACTCCTTTCTATCTTTGTGGATAAGATTGTAAAGCTCACCCTAACCCCCTTGGTCTCTTCGGCCTTCGGCGGGATCCTAGGCCTACTGAAAGGCATAGCCATTTCAGTAATCCTTCTCACAGCTGTTACTGCCTTTCTCTTTACCTCGGACTCCTTTTTTAACAATTCCGTGGCCTGGACCTATATCTATCCCATGACCGAAGAGGTAAAGGCCTGGCTTCCGGAAAAACTAGATACCTTTATAGCAGAACGCCAAGGTGAGGTAAGGGGCTCCCTTACACCCCAGGCCTCTACTCAAACTGCCCAGACCCAGGGGGCACCCTTGGGCCTGGCTCCGCCCACGGATTACCCCTCTCTGATGGCTATAGTGCGCGCCCACCCCATGGAGGTAAATGCCACCTGGCTAGAGCTTTTGGAAAGCACCAACAATGAATCTTTGGACCAGGATACCATCCGTAGATTCGTAAGGGATCACCCCCACCTCTTTTCCGCCCCTAGGCCCCAGGAGCGGCTCTGGCCAGAGCCCGACACTCCAGAATGAGTAAACTTAAAGCCCCTAAAATGGGCCCCAGCCCCAACCTTGCTGCTGCTGTAGATAGGCTTAGCGACTTAATCTCCGGGCTTTTGCACCCGGAAAAGGGATGCCCCTGGGATCTAGCCCAGACCTATAAGTCCATTTCCGAAGACTTCTTGGAAGAGACCTATGAGCTCCGGGAGGCCCTTTTGTCTAGCGCCAATCCGGAAGCCATCAAGGAAGAGGCAGGAGATCTAGCCTTTCTCATCTTCTTTCTGGGCCGCTTAACAGAAAAACCATTGGGATTTGGGCTAACTGAGATGATAGATGGGGCTGTGGATAAGATGGTCTATCGACATCCCCATGTCTTTGATAGCTCCCTTACGTTTAAGACCCCGGAAGAGGTCCTTAAAAATTGGCACGCCTTGAAGAGGGCTAAAAAAAAGGCCGAAGGCCTTTTATCCTCCGTACCTACTGCCCTTCCTGCCCTGGCCAGAGCCCAGCGCCTAGGCTCCAAGGCCGCAAGGTCCGGCTTTGACTTTCAGGACTTTCGCCAGGTAAGGGAAAAGCTCACTGAAGAGTTGGGTGAACTGGACCAAGAGCTGGCTGAAGGTAATTTTACAGACCCAAAAAGAGCCCAAGCTTTAAGCCATGAAATAGGAGATCTCTTGGCAACTGTGGTAAATTTAGCCAGGCACCTCAATCTGTCTGCTGAAAAGTCCTTAGCCCAGCACAATAGGCGCTTTATGGATCGCATTTCTAAGATGGAGGCGCAGCTAGCTAAGTCTTCTAGGAGCTTTGAGGATGCCGACATGGATGAGTTGGAAGAATTGTGGCAAAAGTCAAAAGACCCCTTATGATACACCTCGTGTCCCTGGGTTGCGCCAAAAACTTAGTGGACAGTGAAAGACTTTTCACTTTGGCGTTGGAACTCTTAAAGGGCCAGGCGACCATCTATGTGGAACAGGCGGATCTCGTGCTAGTTAACACCTGCGCCTTCATTAAAGATGCCACCAAAGAGGCCGTAGCTACCATCTTAGAGCTAAAGTCCCGCCTCAAGCCAAAGGCCAAGCTGGTAGTCTTGGGCTGCCTTCCAGCTAGATATCCCACGCTTAACTGTTCCCTCCTCCCGGAGGCCGATCTCTTTGTGCCCGTGGGAAGATACGAAGATTTTCCGGTAAAAATCCTCAGCCTCTACCAAAAGCCTCACGGGGCTTTACCTGATGCTAAAGCCCCCAGGCCTTTAGAGGCCTGGGGGCCAACAAATGCTAAATTTAACTTTGAAGAGCTCCCCAGAGAGCTCATAGGGACCCCGCCCCACAGGTCCTACCTTAAGATCTCAGAAGGCTGCAACCACAGGTGCTCTTTTTGCACCATCCCCAAGATAAGGGGACCATTAAAGTGTTTAAGCTCTTCTTCTCTTTTTAAAGAAGCCCAAAAGCTAGTGGAAGAGGGGGCATTAGAGCTCACCCTGGTGGCTCAAGATCTAATTTCCTGGAAAGAGGGGGCCAAGGGTATAGCAGCCTTGGCTACTAAGCTATCCAAGATAGATGGCTTAAAATGGATCCGCCTCATGTACTGTCATCCGGATAGCATAGATAGGGAGCTAATCTTAGCCTTGAAAGATATCCCCAAAGTTCTTCCCTATCTGGACATCCCCTTCCAGCACGCTGCGCCCAATATTTTAGCCAAGATGGGGCGCAAAAAAACTAGCCCCTTAGCTAAGGTGGAGATGATAAGGAAGATCTGGCCGCAAGTGGCCTTGCGTGCCACTTTAATGGTAGGCTTTCCCGGTGAGACCCAAGAGGATATGGACCAACTGATAAGCTTTATCCACAATGCCCAGCTGGAAAACCTTGGCGTCTTTAAGTACAGTAGAGAAGAGGGAACAAAGGCCGCCCTCTTGCCCGATATGGTACCTAATAAGCTTAAAACTAAGCGCAGAGGCGCACTTATGAAGCTCCAGAAGGGAATATCCCTGGCCAAAAACAAGCAAAAAGTAGGTGCCACGCTAGAGGTCCTGGTGGAGGGCCACAGCTTTGAAAACCCCATCCTCATCGAGGGCCGGGCTTTTTTCCAGGCTCCCGAGGTGGACGGAAAGATCTTTTTTAATGGGGAGCAGCCTAAGGTGGGGACAATGGTTACAGCCAAGGTGATAAAAGCTAGTTATTATGACCTACTTGTCACTCTAACTTCATAATTATGAATAATAACTTATTAGATAAACTCTCCCCCCTCATAGGGGAGATAAATAGACACCTAGAAGAGACCTTTAAGGCCCAGGAGGGGCTCTTAAGCGAAATTGGCCTCTATAACTATTTAGGCGGGGGTAAAAGATTGAGGCCCCTTGTCTTTCTCTTAGCCGCCCACTCTTTAAAGGATACCTTCCCCCTTCCAGATTTTTTCTTCCGCTCCTCTATTGTCTTTGAGCTCATCCACATGGCATCACTGCTCCACGATGACATAGTGGACCACTCCGAAATGCGCCGGGGCCGCAAATCTGCGCACCTGGTCTTTGGGATAACCGAGACTGTCCTATCCGGGGACTTTATCCTTGCCAGGGCCTCTACACTAGCCATGGAAACCGGCAGCATGGACTTTATTGGTATCTTAACCCAGCTTCTGGAAGACTTATCTATAGGAGAGCTAAAACAGCTAAAATTGCGCTTCAATTCCGCCATTTCCTTAGATGATTACTACGATATCATCAAGAGTAAGACCGCAGTTCTCATGAGCTCAGCTGCCCGTGCTGGGGCCTTAATAGCCAAGGGGACTAATAAAGAGCTGGCTGCCCTGACCCAATACGGGCTTGATTTTGGCTTAGGCTTTCAAATAAAAGACGACATCTTAGACTATAAGGCTGACCCCAAGACCCTGGGAAAACCCACCTTCAAGGATTTAGCCGAAGGCCGCATCACCCTTCCCATTATCTTAGCTGCCAAAAATCTTTCGGCTAAAAGTGCCAAAGAGCTTTTAAGATTAGCTGCCAAAAAGCAGAGGGACCCCGAGGACTTTCTGGCCATTGCCTCTTTAATAGAAGAGGGCCAGGGCATAGAAGAGGCTCAAGTTATAGCTGAAAAACATGCCGAAAATGCCTCCCTTGCCCTTGGATCCCTTCCAGATACTGTTGCCAAGGGGCTCTTAATAGATCTTGCCCGCTATGGCGCCATCCGCGAAAATTAAAGGGATAAAAGGCAAAAAACATGCTTAATCTTAACAAGGGCTAAGTTATAATTAATTAGTTTTTTCCCACCCTTGCCTACCATTTCCTTGGTGATACTATTATTGTAAGCTAATCCGCCAAAGCCCTTATGCCCTTTTTAAGCGCCTATCTGCACCCAAATTTAAACTATTTGCCAGAATAAATTTTATCTAAGCCTTTTAACAAGCTTTCCCCATAGCTTAAAAATATAGCCCCGCCTGTAAACTATAATAAAAATTTTCTCCCAGAAATTATTCCCTCTAGTTTACTAGGGGCTTATTTAAGCTAAAAAATACTCACCATCTACGTCCTTAGGAGCATCGCAATATGACGGAAAAGCCCAAAAACCGTGCTATCCTAATTATAGTATTTACAGCCCTTTTATTAACATTACCAACCGGCTGCACCCTGGGCATCTCGCCTTTAAAAGACGATGCGTACTACCGTGAGGATGAAAACTTCCAGGACTTTTTAGATATCCCCTTTCCCACGGACATGAACGTAGAGAAGAGCAAAACAGTGGTCTTTACCCGCAGGGAAGTGCTTTCCGGCCATCTGTCCCTAGTGGGCTCACTTTCCCGCGATGAGCTCATGGACTATTTCGATAGACATCTTCCCCCCCATGGCTGGACGCCTCACTCCGAGGTAATGGCAGGTGAAGAGATCGTAGCTACCTGGGCCAAGCCAGGTAAAACCTTGACCATAATTGCTTCCAAGCCAACTCTTGCACTGGGGGTAAACAGTAGGGCAGAACTCTATATAGCCCCTCCCCTTACCAAAGACGATCTGGGGCAAAGGACCATCTATGAGTCCACTACGCGTCCCCCCTCCAGCTATTCCACCACACCAGTAAGGTCGCAAGGGGGCACAAGCTCCTCCATTGGGGAAGAAAACCTTTGAAAGAAACACTAGAAAATACAAGCGCTAAGAGTTTGAAAGAAACACTAGAAAATACTAGCGCTAAAAGTTTGAAAGAAACACTAGCAAATACTAGCGCCAAGAGCCCTTTTGAGCTCTTAGCCTCTAAAAAGATCTTACTCATTGTAACAGGTGGCATTGCCGCCTATAAGGCGGCATATCTTGCCAGAAGCTTGGTGAAAGCCGGGGCCAAGCTGCGCACCATACTCACAGAAGGTGGGACTAAATTTATTACCCCTTTAAGCTTCGAGGCCCTTACCGGAGGTCCCGTTGCCACCAGCATGTGGGATAGGCCGCAAATAGATATAGAGCACATATCCTGGGCCCAGTGGGCAGACATAGTAATTGTTGCCCCAGCTAGTGCCAATTTTATAGCTAAACTGGCTCGCGGTTTTGCCTGCGGCTTAGCTGAGGCCACTATCCTGGCAACAAAGGCGCCTATCTTAATCTGCCCTGCCATGAACACCAACATGTACGAAAATCCGGCCACAGTAGATAACTTAAAGCTCCTTTCCCAGAGGGGATACCAGATCCTAGAAGCCGATAGCGGCCTTTTGGCCTGCGGCAGCGTAGGGGCAGGCAGGCTCCCGGAACCCGAGGCTATTTTAACCACAGCTTTAAGGATTCTTTTTAAGTCCCCCCTTGCCGGCTACAGGGTCCTTGTTTCTGCAGGGGCCACAATGGAGGCTTGGGACTCCATAAGGTATCTTTCCAACCGCTCATCCGGAAAGATGGGCACCCATTTGGCCTTGTGCAGTTGGCTTATGGGGGCAGAAACCCAGGTAGTTATGGGGCCCATGGTACAGACTTTGGGCTATAGCCTTCCCTCTTATACAGAGTACAGGATAGAAAGTACCAATGATCTACTTTCCCAAATGGAAAAGCTTATTGAAAATTGCGACCTTTTAATAATGGCAGCAGCTCCAGCTGATTTTAGACCCAAAGAAAGGGTATCTGGCAAGATAAAAAAAGATATCCCTGTAAATTCCTTAGCCCTTACAGGCAATCCTGACATCCTTAAGACCCTTCACCGTCTAAAGAAAAAAGGGGCCCTTTGGGTGGGCTTTGCCGCAGAGTCAGAAAATCTTTTAGAGCGCGGCAAGGAAAAACTAATAGATAAAAAGCTAGATTTTATCGTTTTAAACTATGCCCATGGCGCCAAAAGCGCCTTTGGAGGAGACAGTACCGAGTTAATTGTGCTAAATGCACAAGGGAAGGAAATCTATAATTCAGGGCCCTTACACAAATTTAGCGCAGCATGGAACCTTTTGGCACAAATCTTAAAAGATGCTGCTCTTCCCAAAAGGACGGCCTTAAAAGATATCCACTGGAAATAGCCCCCCCTGGGAGTACTTATCTTAAGGCAAAAGCCAAAAGCTACTTTACCTAAGATGCGCTTTTGGGGACCAAAAGCGCATCTATTGTAAGCAATAAAAATTTTCTAAATAATGGCCTTTAGTCTTTTGGTTTTCTGGCTCCGAAAAAGGAGAAGATAAAGAAAATAAAGCCAAAGATAAAAAGAGTCCACTGCAACCATTCCAGCTCAAAAAACCTGGGGCCCATGATAAATCCATACCAGCCTTCTCCCGCCTTCAAGAGAAAGCATTTATGGTAAGCTAAGATGTCCCAAAGGAGCTTTTCATTGCCTATAGGCAAGGGGACGCCCCACTGTAGTGTCCAGCCACCAAAGAACAAGCACAATACCAAAACCACGAGCCCTATGACTACACTAATTAAAAACCTCATATGAACTCCTTCTAGGACTAATTGTCCTTTAGCTTATGTATCCTCATCTCTAGAACGGCATATCATCGTCGGAGGGGAGGGGTTCCTCATCATCTTCTGGTTTTTGGGGTTCCGAAGGCAGCTCTGCCTGTAGTTGGCTTATAGTTGCCTCTTCATGAGAGGCGTAAAGAGCAGGGTCTGCCACCTCCTCTATTGGCTGCGGATTTAACTCATAGGCTACAGGGGGTGCTTCAGGTGGCAAGACGGTCTCTGGCTTATGAGTTTCCTTCTTGTCGTAAAGCATCTTCATCACATTGCAAATGATGTCTGTAGAGTAGCGCTTAATCCCAGCTTTGTCTTCCCAGGAGCGGTACTGGATCTTTCCCTCCAGGTAAACATTGTCCCCTTTTCGCAGATATTGGTTGGCAACCTCAGCCACTCTGTCGAACATGATTATCTTGTGCCATTCCGTCCGCTCTTCATCCCCCCACTTCTCTGAGGTGCCCAAGCTGAAGGTCACCATGGTCTTTCCTGTTGGTGTGTATTTTATTTCAGGGGCCCTGCCCAGACGCCCCAAGAGTATCACTTTATTCACTCCAATCATCAATTTTCCTCGTCTTTTAAGTCTCCCGTACGCGGCCAAGATTGTGTACGGCCAAGTAGTTTTCCAAAAAACAAAGCTAAAACTTTCTAACTACACTCGTTTAAGGCATGTAAGTTCTGTAACCATGTAAGCCATGTAAGCGATGTAAGCATTTTTGAACGCAAGGTAAAAAGGACCTTAGAACCAGAGACATCAATCTTCCTACTATATATAGTGTATATGTTGAATAATATCACTACCAAATAATCTATATCTTTATTCATCTGGAATTTTAGAGGTTTTTACGTATTCATCATTTTTGTCAAGTAACATAAGTTTACCACAGATATGTGCATATTTCCCCCCCAAATTTGCCGCAAGCAGTAGTAATGAGCACTAAAAAGTGCACGCATTTTTCGCTAATTTTGCTTAAGGCCCATAAAAGCTCCTACCTTTTGCGGCTAATAGATTCTGGTTCTTAACTATTCCTTGATTTCATGGGTTATTCTCCCATTCTAAAGCCTTTTATCTTGGCCCTGAAAGCTCTTGGCTAGAAAAAACCCACTAAAATATCGCTTCGCTATCCTTAATAAGGACCATTAACGATTTTCCCTATGAATAATTTCCCTTGTGAATTAAGAGGCAAAGGGTAAGATTTGTCGCATTTTTCAATCTCTTTGTGCTAATATGGTCACCTAGTATCAATATATTGATCTATTTCCATTGCTAAGGGGCAATACTTTAAGGAAAAGATTATGGACCCTATCCAGGAAAAAAGACCCAAAAATCCCCCTCAGGGAACCGGCTCCAGACACATAGCCAACCGTTTCCGTAACCTCCACTCCCAGAAAAGGGGCCCCCTTGGCAATATCTGGGCAGCTTTGAAAAGCTTGGGGGCAAGGGGGCTCTCCTTTGTCAAGGGTCTTTTTTCCAGTAGCAAGGGTACTACTAAAGCTCCTGCCATCCAGAGACAAAATGGCTCCCATCATTCGGACCTGCGTCTTATTATCATGGGGATAGTGGGACTAATACTTATCATAGGCCTTCCCTTTGCAGTAGCCAGGATCTTTAAAGTAGATGCCACTTTACCTCCCCCAGTGGACCACGTCCATTATGAGCCCCAAGAAGTAGTAGAGCCTGTGCCTCTCTATTTGCCTCAGGGACTTTTTACCTTGGATGCCCTGACCCAAGGACAAATGACCACCGACTCAGTTACCATCCAGAACGGGGGTAACATGTCCCAGGCCTTGGCGGCCTTAGAGCTTACCCAGAACCAGATAATAGAGATAATAGACGTCCTTAAGAGTAAAGAGGTGCTCTCTGTAGTGCGCCCTGGGGATGTGGTAAAAGCCTTTTGGGCCAATTCCGAGAAGACCCCCGAATCCTTAGAGCGCCTGGAATTCTACAGGGAAGGTCAAGTCCGTCCCCAGGTACTTATTCCAGGGGGACCTACGGGCTTTACCTTTTACTCCACCCACGCAAGCCCAGTGGAACTCCAACAGGCCTCAGCAGGCCTGGTTAATTCTAACTTCTGGAATGCCGCAACCGATGCCGGGCTGGAGCCAAGAGTTATCCTAGATCTTGTAGATCTCTTGGCCTCCCAGATAGACTTTTTAACTGATATTAGAGCCGGCGACAGTTTCCAGCTCTTATTTTTAGGTAAATATCTGGACGGAATCCTCATGGAAGACCCTGTCCTGCAGGTGATAAAGTTTAATAATAAGGATGAGGAGCTAGAGTTCTATCGTTTCCAGACTGCTCCGGGGGAATATGACTACTACGACAAGAACCACCGCTCCATTAGAAAGACCTTTTTCATGTCCCCCTTACAATACCGCCGGGTCTCCTCTGAATTTACCAATGCCAGGCTCCATCCCATCTATAAGACCGTAAGGCCCCATCTAGGTGTGGATTATGCCGCCCCCATGGGCACCCCAGTCTCCACTGTGGCAGACGGCAAGGTAATATTTGCAGGTAGGAGGGGCGGCTATGGGAACCTCATAGTCATAGAGCACGACCAGGGTTACGAGACCATGTATGGACACCTATCTAGGTTCCACCAGGGCATAAAAGCTGGGGTAGAGGTTAAGCAGGGTGACCCCATAGGCTACGTGGGTATGACAGGTACTGCCACAGGTCCCCACTTAGACTTCCGCCTCAAGGACAAAGATGACAACTTTTTAGACCCCCAGGTGGAGCTAGCTCGCCAACAAGGAAAGGAACTCCCCATAGACTTCCGCCAGGAATTTGCCGAGCAAAGTACCCGCTTAAATTCCACCTTAAATAGGCTGCTCACCTGGGATAATAGCTAAAACCCTTGCCAGTAAGCCACTTGAAGCTACCTTTCATCTTTTAGCTAGCCCAGCATTATCATCTTCCTTTGCTTGCTAAGACTTTTTAGCCTCCTATGACCTCTTATGACCTCCTATAGCTCCTTAGCATCAGAGATTAAAGACATTATTAATAGGTCTCTGCTCCAAGGGGTTTTCCCCGGAGGGGTCATAGCCCTAGGGGATCCTTTAGCTGAACCCCAAATTATCGCCTTTGGAAAAGTAGGACTAACTAGGGATCTAAGAGCAGTATCCCCCCAAACTGTCTATGACCTGGCCTCTGTTACTAAGCTTGTAGCCACTACCCACCTTCTGATGCTAGCTTTAAAGAGCGGGCCTTTAGCTTGCACTACAAGCTTAGCCTCTTTAGGCTTCAAATGCCCGCCTTTAACCTCTTGTCTTACCTTAGAGGAGCTTTTATCCCATCAGTCAGGGCTTCCAGCTTGGAGGCCGCTCTATCATGCGAAAATGAGCACTCTTGCGGAAAGAAAAGAAAGGGCCCTAGCCGATATCTTAGCTGAGCCCCTCTTATTTACCCCCAAAGACAGGTCGCTTTACAGCGACCTGGGCTTTATCCTCTTAGGGGAAATCCTAGAGGCGAACTACAAAAGTACCTTGCCTTCCCTTTTTTCCCAAAAGATAGCCATCCCCCTAGCCCTTACTAGTAGCTTTTATAGCCCCAGGTTTAACCCCCTCATGGATACCTTCCCCTTTCCCCCTGACCTTGCCCCCACTGAAGACGGAGGGCGCAAACCGGGGCCCTTAAACTACCCCGGACTTGGGAGCTATGGACCAGTACCCTGGGGTAGCCCCCACGATGACAATTGCAGCTACTTAAATGGCGCAGCCGGGCACGCAGGACTCTTTTCCACTGCCCATGACCTTTGGAAGATTTTAAGGTCCTTTGCCGCAAGCCTTATTGAAGATTCTAGCTTTTTACCCAAAGAGCTAATGAAAGACTTTCTTAGCCCCAGGGTAGCTAAAGACGGCTCTGAAAGGGCCTTGGGCTTTAATATCTTCCCCTTAGCTTCTGGCCGAAAAATCTTGGGACACCTTGGCTATACGGGCACGTCCCTGTACTGGGACCCGGAACTGTGCCGGGGACTTATCTTACTTACTAATAGATGCCACCCCACTAGCCGCAACCATCTTATAGATGACTTCCGCAAGACTTTGGTAGATATCATCTTTAATAAATAGCTCCAAAATTAAATGAATTTAAGCTAGCGGAAAAATATTTGGGCACGCAAGCTTTTTTCTCATTTCCCTTTTAAAACCTAAATTTACCTTACTCACAGAAAT
>JAITII010000111.1 GCA_031279515.1 Deltaproteobacteria bacterium | reverse complement strand
CCATTTTTTTCAGATTGCCAATTTTATTTCAGGGGGTAAGGGAGGTAATTTGTCTAATTTTGAATTGCTGCTCTGACTATGCCTAGTAAAGATTTGAGAAATCCAATTCCAGAATTGGGCGAAAGAGTTACTGTCCATGGTTTCAAGTGAAGAGACCGTTGTGCAGAACTTATTTAAAGATTCCTTTTTTGCTTTCGGACCTGCAGCGCAGCCTATGATATGCACAAATTGATAGCGTTTAATTTCCTGGCACATTTGATTAAAGAGCATTATATCAGACGGAGTTCCGTCTGTCATAATCACGGCCATAGGAAGCCAATCACCTTTCTTAGATTTAGTGGTTTTTTGGACTTCCATTTTGTACCTTTGACACAGGAGCTCTAAAGCTTCGCCCAGGTTGGTTGGAGTGGAAGTAAGAGGAGGTATTTTAGGAAGAACCACCTGGTCGATGTCTGTAAGTGGAAACAAAACTTTAGCTTCACGGTCGAAAGTAATGATTGAGAGAAACACAGTTTCCAGGGCATAGGGGTCCCTTTTGAGGCTCGAAAGCATGTTCTGAAGTCCGACCCTTACAGCCTCTATGGGTTCGCCTCGCATAGAGCCTGAAGTATCGATTAAAATGTAAATAGGGAGTCTTCTCATGTAATATTACTTTTTCCGATTTCTGGAAATTGACTTCATAAGCTATAAGTTCTATTCCCACAATTGGTACTTAGTTAAAAGATATCTTGGCAGCAAAAAAATATAAGGATGACACCAAAGTCCTTTGAGGACTTATTTTTAGTGCTTTAAAAGGGTGATTTCTGGAGGCAGTGGCGGGAGACCATCTAATTCCATTTTTGCCTTTTCCAGATCCACTTTCTTGCTTGTGGTAACAATGCTTGCGGAAAGGTATTTGAAATATGATGTGATGGTTGCCGAGTCTATGGTATCTAAAACTAGGACATTGGGGCCAGCTATTTTTTCCAGGGTTCTGGTGTCGGCATTGCTGCCGGCGGCACAGGCTACCACCATTCCCCAATTGTAGGAAGTAAAGGTCGGCATCTTTTCTTCAACGTTATCTGTTGCCGCTCCATCGGAGAAGATGAATACCAAAGGCTTATAGTCACCCTTGGCATTGGGGGTGTTTTTGACTACCTCCTTCTGGGCGGAGTTGGTAACCTGCTCCAGGGCACCGCCAAGGCTGGTGCCGCCGTTGGCTGTAAATGTCACGTTTTGGATAGAGCTTACTTCAGTCAAGGGAAATACCTGTTTTACTTGGTTGTCAAAGGTAATGAGACTTAAGTAAACTATCTCCATAGCCTGGGGTTCCCTTTTAAGAGCTGAGATGAGGACCTTGAAGCCGGTATCCACAGCTTGAATGGGTTCTCCGTACATAGAGCCAGAGGTGTCAATCAAAACATATACGGGTAAACGACGCATAAAATACCTTTCAGTAACTAATTAGCGAAAAAATTATATAAAATAGTAATATTTTTTTATATTATACTTTTTATATAACAATTCAATCTAATTTAATCAAATACCATAATATAATTGTATTGTTAATGGCAAATATTTATAAGCATTGAAATAGATTTACTTCAAAGCGCTTACAAAAAAAGATACTATGTTAATTTAAAAAAAATGTCAAGTTAACACGGCTTAAAAATTAAGCATCATCCAAATAATTAATTGAGCCCTTTTTCGATGTAAGATTGAGATTTGTCGGACTTTTTTCCTTATTTTTTCTTTCAATAATTCGCTGTCTATTGGAAAAGGTCCCATCATTTAGAGATTCAATGAGTTTTTTCGCAGTGGTTTGATACTTTTTAGGGTCGCTTAATTCTACTAAATAGTCTTCCGGTATTTCAGCCGAAGGGTAGGCATTGTAGCGCCAGTAATCCCAACTTAAGAGGGCACAGCCAGCATTTAGGACAAACTTTACGGCTTCTATTTTATTATCCGGTGGTCCCGAGCTCCCCCAGATTAGCTCGTCTCTTTTCTCGAAAGATACTAGGGCTGCCACAAGAGTTTCTCTTAAAAGTTTTGACCCGTACGAAAGTATTGCTTCTAAGAGCTCATCAAAAGGCTCTCCTTGGGTCCTTGCGATTTGCGAAAAATTTTTGAGTTTTCCCTCTAAGATATCTTCTAAGATTTTTTTATGCTGAAAGTCCAGTTTATCATGGTTATCTAAAAGGTAGATGAGATTTTCTAAATTCAAGAGCATCCCGCGATACATGGGAGGACTTTCTGCCAAGAAGATCCTTTGAAAGAAAAAGACATTGTCATCTGGCGTTCCGGTTAGTTTTAGCTCCAGCTCTATTGCCAAATCGTTATTTCCATTCAGTATGAGCCATGATTTGATGATGCCTCTTGCCAGAAGTTCTTTAGCCATGTCCCATTGGCGAGGGCCTGTGTTTAGATGGGAGGCAATTTCCTCAGGGGTATGAAAGTCAAGTCCATCAATACGAAGAGGTCCAGGGTTTGCCGCCAGGTCCATAGGCAGCATAAGAGGCGTTCCTTCATAAAAGTTGGGCACATCAGTATTGCCGTTTAAGCAAGAGATAAGCTCTAAGTGCCGCCAGCGGCGCTTATCGTCTCTGGTTAAAAGACCGCGCAAGAGGTTTGTCAGATCCGGGGGAAGGTCCGCCGGAACGGTAAGGCCCCTGGAGCAGATCTCCCGCATCACCATATTGGCTGAAAGGTGTTCTAGGGGATTGGAACCAGTAAGGCACTCCAAAAGGACTACCCCAAGGGACCAGAAATCACCGGCTGCAGAGGCGAAATCTGCAAAGGATTCTGGGGCTGCGTATAAAGGAGTATTGGCCATCCTGGTCTCTTTGATGGAGATATTGTTGGCCAGGAGGGAGGAAATACCAAAGTCGCCCAAAATAACCTTCAGGGGTTTTGCCGAGCTTACAAGAATATTAGAAGGTTTGATGTCTCGGTGTAGGACTCCGTTATGGTGGATGAGGTCTAGGGTCTGGGAGATCTGGCGGGCAAGGGAACGAACGGTATCTGGGTCAAGTTTTCCTTTTTGCAAATGTTGGGAAAGGTCCCCTAGGGGCATAAATTCCTGTATTTCGTAATAGCGATCCGTTTCATTATCAAATCCGTGTTGCAAGGTCAATACCACACGGTCTTTAAGAAGTTTGCGGAGCTCAAAGAGTTTGTCCAGCACCTTGGCATCTGGCTCTATCATATCCCTGTAGAGCCGTAAGATACACTCTGGGGAGCCTGACTTAGAGATGACATAGATATCTGCCTCAGCTCCAAGGGAGCTAAGGGACCTTAAGACCTTGTAGCCTTGAAAAGAGGTAAACTTTATTATGCCGCCTCTAGTGGTCCTTTTTTTAGATACTTTCTGAGCTAGAGCCTTGAGGCTTTCGGCATCTTTTTCGGCTAGGAGTGAAGATTTTTCCAGCTGGGTGGGCTCTATTTTGCTATCTTTGTCCTTCTCCAAAAAGGTGCCGAGTAAGACTGTCCTTTGATTTTTTGGCTCCTGGGCAGTATCTTTTGGTGAGTTGGACATGGGCGAGGCTCCTAAATAATTAAGCCCTGGCAGAAAATATTAATTGCGAGAAACCCTTTTGAAAATAATTTTTAGTGGACCGCATTAAAGCATCCACTATATAATGTATTTTATCAGCTATAGCTTCTAAAGTTATTTGATGATGCTCCTGGGGTTTCTGGAGGGGCGTGGATATTTTACTATATATATTACACAATTTAGTTAAGGCATACAATTTTTTTGGAGAAATGGACAAAGTCCAAAAACGCTAAAGCTTCATCTAAACAATATTGTTAAAGTTTGTTCCCTTATCAGATCTATTCTTTATGGGTTTTAGCCCTAGGATTATCCTTCTACGCCTTTTAGCCCCTAGGATTATCCTTCTACGCCTTTTAGCCCCTGGGATTATCCTTTTACGCCTTTTAGCCCCTGGGATTATCCTTTAAAGCTTTTAGCTTGCAATTTTATGTCTGGCCTTTAGATTTGATTAGAGCTTTGGAAACCTAATAATTTATAATATTTTCTAAGCTTAGCTGCGGTTCATAAAGGCTCTTTAGTAAATTAGACCATAAGCTTGTTAAGGACGTTTTATGGCAGATACATTGGCTCCCAAGGTAGGGCTCATGGCGGCTTTTATCCACGCCCCCTTAAAAGTCTTAGGCCCGGGGACAAGGGTGGGACTCTGGGTGCGGGGTTGCACCTTAGCTTGTGAAGGATGTCTTTCTCCGGAACTAGCTGTGCCAGATAAGCTTTCTCTGCGGCCCGTGAGCCAAGTTGCCTCCGAGATGATAAAATTAGCAGATAAACATTTGGCCTATAGAGTCACAATCTCGGGAGGTGAGCCATTCCAACAGGCAGTAGCCTTAAAGGAGCTTATCTTACTTCTGAGAGCTGGAGGAATTAAAGATATCCTGGTCTATTCCGGCTACCCTTTTAAAGAGCTTAGAGTTCGTTACCCCTGGATAGAGAGGAGCCTTTCGGCCTTAGTGGACGGTCCTTTTGAGCTTGCCCATCCCACGGATTTAGCCTGGAAGGGTTCAGAGGGCCAAAAGTTCTATCTTTTTGATCCTGGGCTCAAAGAATCTTACGACGCCTGGCTGGGGCTTAAGGCCAGGCGTCTTCAGATTATACCTTTGCTAGAGGGAGTCTTGGTCCTAGGTATTCCCAAGCTAGGCGACTACCAGGGCTGACCTTGGGGCATTTTAATGCCTCAGTCCAGCTATCTTGGTCTTTTATTCACCAAGAGGATAGAAAAATAGGTGGGGTCGTCCTTGTAGTCTTTATCAAGTCCATCGCTTATGCTCTCGTTGGGAAGCCCCAACTGGGATAAGAGGGCAGTTTTTGCCAAGAGGTTTTTTTCTTTTAGTTTGGCAATAACTTTTTCTTTTCCCTTGTAGGATTTCATGATGGCCAGGTTGTCACTCTTGTCTAAGATGGTGTTAAAGTTTTCGTCGTCAGCGGAGCCGGAGAGCACGGCAAAGGACTCTGAATTAAGACACAAGGGCCTATTTAAACGGGCTGCCGCCAATTGGTAGGAGGTTATGCCTGGGATACTTACAATCTTGGCCTCTGGGAGGGCCTTTAAAAGATAGGGGAGGATATAGGCATAGGTGCTGTAGGTCATACAGTCGCCCAGAGTCAGAAAAGCGGCGGATAATCCGTTTTTCAAGACTTGGGCCACCTGGTCTGCGTTGTCCTGCCAAGCTCTGTCTAGGGTCTTTTCATCCGCCACCATGGGAAAGGGTAGGACCTCTATCTTGACGCCCTCCTTTAAATGGGGAGAGGCGATTTCTAAAGCTAAGCTGTAGTCATTTTTTGAGGCAGAGGCCGTAAAGACTATATCTACATTGTTTAGCACCTTGGCCGCTTTGATGGTCAAAAGATCCGGGTCCCCGGGTCCTACGCCAAGGCCGTAAAATGTTCCTAAGTCAGTCATCTTGTTTCTTTCTTTATTGGTGATGGTTTAAGACCAGTTTTTGTAAAAGCCTAGGGTCTTAAGGGGCAATAAGGGACTTTAGCTTTGCTAGGACTTCAGCAGCATGTCCCTTGGCTTTTACCTTGGTCCAGAGAAAAAGGATCTTGCCCTTGGGATCCAAAATAAAGGTGCTGCGCACCACTCCCATGTATTCCCGTCCATACATCTTCTTTAGCTGCCAGACCCCGGCCTTTTCCAAAAGCTCGTGGTTGGGATCGGAAAGCAAGGTGATCTTTAGGTCATTTTTGGCAGTAAACCTCTCATGGGCGGAGATGCTATCTGGACTTACGCCAACTATTGTGGCGCCGGCGTCTTGGAAGGCTGTGGCCAAGAGGGAGAACTCATGGGCCTCCAAGGTGCAGCCAGTGGAGCCGTCCTTGGAATAGAAGTACACCACAGCGTATTTGCCGTGTAGGTCCTTTAAGCTAAAGTTTTTACCTTCGCTTACGGGAAGCTTGAAGACGGGGAATTTGTCACCAATTTTTAACATGTTGTCCTCTCTTGGTTAAAAATTATTTTTGGAGTTTTAACTTATTTAGCTATTTATGTTTTTTTTCTAAGCGTATTAAGTATTATCGCCTCTTGAGGCTTGAATCCTTCTTACTTCTTCTGAAAGCTCTTTAAGTGAGTTTGCCCCAATTTCCGGAAGGAACTCCTTGTGTACTGGTTCCAAGGCCTTTTTCCAGGCCTCTAGATCCGGATGCTGAAAAAGTATCATGTATTTTTCCAATTCCGCAAGGGTAGAGGGGCTATTCATCTCGTCGCAGAGCTCTTTTTGGTACACGCTGGATTCTTCGGCAGCCTCCAAGATGATGGCCCTATGCTCTTCCGAGAGCCTGCTCCAGACAGCATAGGAGATGAACATGGGAGAGGGCTTGTAGAAGTGCCCGGTAAAAGTGTAGTACTTCTGGATCTTGTAGATCTCACTGGTGTACATAACTTGAACAGAGTTTTCCTGGAGATCTATGGAGTCTTTTTTTAGATAGCGAATGAGGTCGTGATACGCCAGGGGTACTGCCGTAGCTCCCAGGGACCTGAAGGTGACCATTTGGATCCTGGATTCCATGGTCCTTATGCGCATGCCCTTTAAGTCCTCTGGTAAAAGTATGGGTTTAGTGTCCGAGGAGATATGGCTGAGCCCGTTTTCATAATAGGTGAGCCCCATGAGACCCACGTGCATGGTGTTTTTCAGGCTCCGTTTCCCAATAGGGCCATCCAAGACGGTCCTGGCTGTCTTAACGTCAGGGAAGATATAGGGAAGATCGAAGAGCAAAAAGTCCGTAGTGAAACCATAGAGGGGCGGAGTAGCTATTACTATGAGCTCCAATTCGCCCATCTGGATTGCCTCAATTAGATCCCTTTCCCCTTCAAAGCCACTATTGTCCACTAGCTCTAAGACTATTTCCCCCTTGGATTTTTCCTTTAAAAGCTCTCCCATGCGGATTAGGGCAAGCTGGCTGGGGTGATTGGCTGGCAGGATCTGGGCGGCCCTTAGCGCTATGGGACCTTCTGCTTTTAGCTCCATTGGCAAGAGCAAAAATATGGAGGCAATAAGGATAAAAAGTGCGCTTTTCAATTTTTTCCCCTTTTATCTGGCAGAGACGCTATAAAGCTTCACTTATTTTGAAGGCAATAGAGACAGTAAATGGGCCAAAGGGGCAAAAAATAATTTATGGGCGTGCCGTTACCCCATTACTTTCCTTTTTTAGCTTTAGGGCTCTAAGCCTTGCCCTACGGGTTTTGGCGGCCTTGTTGCTGGTCTTGGGCGCCCCTTTTGAAGGTCCCTTGGAAATCCTCACGATTATAGGCATAGGGTTTGGAGCTTCTGAAGTACTTTCTATTTTGGTTTCTGGATCCTCTCCCTCTACTTGTGACTCCTCTTTGCCGTAGGGTATAAAGTAGTCCGGCGGAGGCGCAGGGAAGGGTCCCAAGGGGATAGGGACGGCCTTTTCCTTGGCATTACTTTTCTTCATGGCCACAAGAAAGTTATAGAAATACAATATCCCAGACCACCAGGTGATGATGAGGGCTAGGTATAGCACCACCTCTCCCACGTCCACTGTATCACAGCCCAAAAGCTTTCCGTTCCACAAAAGGCAGAAGATGGCGATATTTTGCGCCAGGGTCTTCTGCTTGCCTTGTTCAGAGGCTGAGATGAGCAAGCCTTTTTCTATGGCAATGGCCCTTAAAGCGGTAATGGAAAGCTCTCTGGTGATGATGAGAAAGGCTACCCAGGCATGGACCCTATTAAGTGGAATTAGCATGATAAGGGCAGAAAACACCAAGAGCTTGTCAGCTAAGGGGTCCAAAAACCTTCCCAAATTGCTTTCATTGTGGAACTTGCGGGCTAGATAACCATCCAAAAGGTCGCTTAGGGCTGCCACCAAATAGACAAGGGCCAGGACTATAGAGATGTTCCGGCCGTCATCTCCCAGGCCCAGTCCCAAAACAATGACGATCACAGCCG
Organism: Deltaproteobacteria bacterium; assembly: GCA_031279515.1. Classification (GTDB taxonomy): domain Bacteria; phylum Desulfobacterota; class Desulfarculia; order Adiutricales; family Adiutricaceae; genus JAITII01. The sequence goes on along the minus strand of JAITII010000111.1, from coordinate 63,999 downwards.
AGATGCGTCCCAAGGTCAGGTAATTGGGGAGTTTAGGGTTGGAAAAAAAGTTGTAGATAAAGGAACTCATAAAAGTAGTGCCTTGGAGTGAATTGATGGCTAAAATTTGTTCCTTTTCATTATACCACCAAAAAGCACAATAATTTATGTTTTGGGGCTTTTGGGCATTTTTTTTCACAGTACCCTGTGGCCTTAAAGTTACCTGGCCCCAAGGACCATTAGCTTTAAAAAGCTTTTTTTAGGGGTTTTCTTCCGGTGGGGTTGCCAGGAGGGCATGGTTTTCCTGGGCTTGGGCGCCCACTTGGCTGGGGTTACTATAGCTTACCTGGGGAGTTAAGTCCCTTTGTTGGGCAGCTGCCTGGGTTTCGGCTATGGAAAAGAGGGGGCCCATCATCTCAAAATTGGCCATAACTACGCGTACGTAGTTGCGGGTCTCGGCGATGTCCGGGACTCTTCCCACTTGTGCCACTCTCTCAGGGCCGCAGTTATAGGCAGCTAGGGCTAAGGTAAGGTTTCCATTGAAGCGGTTTAGCATTAGCCTTAAGTACCTGGCCCCGCCCATGATGTTTTGTTCCGGGTCAAAGCTGTCTGTGACGCCCATCATGCGGGCGGTGGTGGGCATGAGCTGCATGAGACCCCTGGCCCCCGCCCAGGACACGGCCTTGGGGTCAAAGGCGGATTCCGCCTTGATAACTGCGGCTATCAAAGCCGGATCTAAATGGTAGCGATTAGCCGCATTTAAGATAAAGGGCCTGATGTTCTCCAGATTGAGGCGGCGGTAAGGGGCTAGACCTCTAGATATGGTTATCTGTACCTTCACCTGCCTATAGCGTGAATCCGTGGGGGCATCTGTCATATGCGTGACCCCGTACTCATCTTTAAACATATAGTAAGTGAGCTCTTCTACCAAAAGATCCTGCTGTTTGGGTGCAGCAGCCTTTTTAGGTGCCGGAGGCTCTGGCGGTGGAGGCGGAGGGGGAGGGGCGAAAAATCCCGGCTCTCCAGGCTGAAGAGCTTGCTGGGAGGGCTCCAGTGCCGCCTGGGGACTATCTTTGGGGACCCAGTAAGGGGGCTCTTCCTGCACCAAGGGTTTCTGCCAGTAAGGGAGCTCAGTAGTATCGGCGGCCTCTTGGTCCTGAGGCTCTTGTGGGGTAGGGGCTATTTGCTCCTGGGGCGCGAAACCCTGGGAAAAGGCCGGGGTAGAGACTAGGAAGGCCAAAAGGAGTGCGGCAAAGGGCCAAAGTCTTTTTTTAAAGGCCTCCATATGAAGATTGTCCCCTTTTTATTGAGAGTTGCGCCTGAGCCAGGCGTCCCTGTTCTCGGTACTGATAAAATATAGGGTCTGTCCGCCGGTGGAGATAGTTATCGCCTTTCTCTTATCAAAGTAAACCCCAGTTAGGGCATCGGAGACGAGCTCGCTTTCCTGCGTGCCCCCTGGTTCGGGCTTGGGGGAAACTAAACCCCTTACAACTACTATGATGAGGTAGAAAAGAAGGGCTATTAGGAAAATTTTAATGAGATAAGCCATTACTTAAGCCTGGAATCGGTCCTAATTATCTATACTGGCGAAATAGCTACTATCTTAAAGCTTTTTTATTTGAGGGCCATTGGGCTCTAGGAGCTCTATTAGTTCTGTTACGGTCTTGTGTAAGATAGGGTGCCTCCAGTTGGGACGTAACTCTAATAAAGGGTAGAGGACAAAGGCCCTTTCCGCCATGCGGGGATGGGGTAGGGTGCAATCAGTATCCTTTAAGATGAGCTGGTCCAGATAAATGAGGTCCAGGTCAATGACCCTGGGACCCCACCTTATATCTCTTACCCTGCCTAAAGAGCTTTCGGTCTCCAAAAGAACCCTTAAAAGTTTCTTAGGCGGCAGGGTGCTGGCAAAAAGAGAGACCTTGTTGTGGTAATAGTTTTGACCCGCCGGCCCTCCCACCGGCTCGGTGAGCCAGACTGAGGAGCTTAATATTGGCTTTAGCCCAAGGGTATGGGAAAGAAGCTCCTGGGCCTTGGAAATGGCAGCTATTGGGTCTTCCAGGTTGGCCCCAAAGGCAATTGCCGCCTCTTGCGGGTGTTGCTCCGTTACAGGGGGCATTTTACATGGGCTTTATAAGCTGACATAAAGGGCCTTGACCTTAGATCTAAACAAAAACCAATAAGAGTTTATTATACAGTATTTTTGTCTAAATAGGTATACTTTCTCTCTACAAAACACAAGTGCCCCTAACAGGGTAGCTAGTTTTTTATCGGAAGGGTGCCCCTTTTTCTTGACCTTTGGGCCTTAGGCTAGTCTTCGGCGTATAGGATCCCAGCATAGCCTACGGACTGCTCCCCAGGTAAGATGTCCGTGCTGGAATAATAGTCAACTAGCACCCCACTAGCTCCCAAGAGAGCTGCTATTTCCGAGCACACTGAGGCAGCTCCAGCAGAACAGGCCGCCATATTGTAGTTACCCAAGTCCAAAAGCTCCTTAGAGTTCAGCTCCAGGGCTGCCTGGATAAAAAAGCGATCATTTTTTTCCCTATACTTTTCGCCTTTGGCCCCGACTCCGGCGGGGGCAAAGCCGTATCCATACCCATAGTGGGTAAGGTCAGTGGAGGCCACATATAGGGTCTTTTTGTCTTTAAAGAGCTGCAAGAGGGCCTTGGCCAAGATGAGGGCGCTTTGGTCCGGGGCGGCCCTCAAGGCCAGGATAGCTGCGTGGGGGAAATAATATTTAATGAGGGGCAGCAGCACCTCTATGGTGTTGTCATTGGTGCGTCCCTCCCAGGACACCAGTTGGACTGAGGTCCCCAAATTCTTGGCCAAAGCCGCATTCATATTCGGAGCCAAGGTGACGGGAGCTAGGGGGGTATCCCAGGCATCTTCGGTAAAGCTCACTGTGGGGGCCCCCTTGGGAAGGTGCCCGCCCAATATCACCACGGCCTCGGGCCCTTTTTGGCCAAAGAGCTCTAAAGCGGCTTTAAGGGTCGAAGCTGCCAGGCGGCCGGAAAAGAACCAGCCTGCATGGGGCACTATGGTCATCACTTGGTTTTGCCCTCTTGTGCCAATTGTTCTTTTATTCTCAGAGGCAGATATATAGGGTTCCCAGCTTAAGATCTCTTTTTTTACTTCAGCGGCTTTCTCTGGGTACCATTTACCCGCCAGCTGGCTCTGTCTTATCCTCTCGTGGCTACTTTCGCTCATATTTTTTCCCAAATTCCAGGTTATTTGTCCAAAGGCGCTAAAAAAGTATGTTAACCTAAGGTGCCTAAGGTGCCTAAGGTTGCTTTTCCCTTGGAAAAGAGTTACTACAAAATGCTCTTCTTTTGCAGAAATTCTCTTTTTAGCAAAGGCTAAGGGCCTTTGTTAGAAAGTCGTTAGCCAAAAAAGATTAAGTATAGTCTTTTTAGCATATAACATTATCTTGTGTTTATCTTAAATTGGCAACAGGAAATTGTTTTAAAAGGAGTTAAAAAGCTTAGGGAGAAATTCTAAGTTTTGGAATAACTTAAGGCTGTACCAAGGCCAGGACTTTTTGCTTTGCTGGGCCCTATCGTTTTTTGCCAAAAAAACGTCAAATCGCCAGTAATAAGCTAAGAGATATCCTAAATGGGTAGCTTATTAATCCTCCATGGGAAAAGATGCTTGATCTTGAAATAAAAAGCCTATATAATAGCCCTTGTTTTTTGCAAAACTTAGCCTGGCGCCGTAATTGAAGCTAGGCAAATCCACATGTTTAGGGATACACCATGGTAAGCGTTGCCATTGACTGGACCTTGTTGGCCCAGCTTGTGACCTTTCTTGTTCTCATGTTTATCTTAAACGAGATCCTCTTTAAACCAATACAGGCCATCTTGAAAGAGAGGGCGAGGGTCTTTGAGGATTTGAAAGATAGGGCCCAGAAGTCGAAAGACTCCTTGGCCGAAGGCGAGGCCAAAGAGGAGAGCTCTAAGGCCGAGGCCTTAAGGTCGGGTAATGAGGCCCTAAAAGCCTTGAGATCCGAGGGTAAGGCCAAGGAAAAGGAGATCCTAGATAAGGCCCAGGCCGAGGCTGCGAAAAAGATGGAGGCAGCCCAAAAATCTTTAGAGAGCGAGGTGGCCCAGGCCAAAGGCGATTTGGAGCTTCAGGCTAAGGCCCTAGGGAGCCAAATTGCCTCCAAACTCCTGGGTAGGGAGATCTCCGTAGAATAAAAACCCCCACCAACACACTTAAACTTCATCTCCGATATTTCTACCCTTTAAATAATAAGCAAACGCATTTTTCGGCTCTGGTGACCAAGGTCAGAGGGCGGAGGGCGCTATGCGCTATAAAACGGCATCAATAATAATACTGGCATTTCTCTTGCTTCTCTTGGCGGCCCCCCTTTTGGCAACTGAAGGGACAAGCTATTTCAACTACAGTAGGGCAGCTTGGCTGGATTTCGGGAAAAGGGTCATGAATTTTGTGGTCTTTTTCCTCATTCTCTTTTTCCTCTTACGCAAACCAATCAAAGCCTTTTTCAAGGGGAAAAAGGAATCAATCGCAAGGAACCTAGAATATTTAGAGACCCAGGCTGCCAACTTAGATGAGCAGAACCAGGTCATGAGAAAGCAATTGTCCTCCCTGGCGGCGGAAAAGGAAGCAGTCATAGCCCAGTTCGAAAAGGATGGGGCAAGGGAGCGGGACAGGATTATAGCCGAGGCGGAAAAGACAGCCGAGGGTATAGTTTTAAAGACCGAAGCGGCTATGGGCCAAGAGGTAAAGACCGCTAAAAGGAAACTGGCCCAGGAAACTGGAAGGCGAGCTGCCGCCATTGCCGCAGAAATATTGAAAAAAAACATCACAGACGAGGACAAGAGGCGGGCTGTAGTAGACTTTGTAGGTAGCATCACAAAGCTTCCTGCCCGCAATTGAAGCTAAAGATAAGGGACTGGCAATCCTTTCATAAATTTTGCCATTCATGATTAGTTATAGCTTAAAGCTAATGTAAAAGGGGCAATTTAAGCGAGCCGGGGCTTTTGCCTGGCCTAGCGATATTCAATTAACTATAGTATATAAAGTATAGATAAAACCAAAAGCTGGCGATAGCTATTCCAGCTTATTTTTTTTCAAGTAATTAAGGAAAACCATGGACACCACCCTAGCCAAGCGCTATGCCCGGGCTTTACTCACCTTGGGCGAATCCGACGGCCAGTACAGTAAATATGGAGAAGAGCTCTCCTCATTTGCCGGGGCCTTTTCCCAGTGTCCCCTGGCAGCCCAGGTCCTGGACTCTCCGGTCTACACCTATGAGTTGCGGTCCAAGATCTTGGACTCCATCCTAGCTGAGGCACAGCTATCTCCTATTGTGGCTAATTTTGTGCACCTTTTAGCTGATAGGAACCGCTTAGGCATAATCTCCGGCATAGCAGAGAGCTATGGGAAACTCGTGGACGAGAAAGAGGGGATCTTAAGGGGGGTGGTGACTACTCCCTTTGACGAGCTCTCGGACAGTCAGTTTTCCGCCATCCGCGAGGCATTAGGAACTTTTACAGGCGCAAAGGTAATACTTGCCTACCAAAAGGATCCAAGCTTAATAGGCGGTGTAGTTGCCAGAGTCGGAGACTTGGTCCTAGACGGGTCCTTAAAGACCCAGCTGAAAAAGCTGAATGACAGTTTTTCCTAAAAAAATATTTCTTTTGGCCCTGTCTATTTAACAAGCTGGGGCCTCAAAATGATTGGCTAAAGTAATAGATACTTTTCATTTTTTAATTAAGGAGTTCCGGATGGCTATAAAAGCTGATGAGATAAGCCAGATAATCCAGTCGCAGATAAAGGATTACGGACGCGAGGTGGAACTGGCCGAGGTGGGCACAGTTCTTTCGGTGGGCGACGGAGTCGCCCTGGTCTACGGCGTGGACAAGTGTATGGCCATGGAGCTTTTGGAGTTCCCTGGCGGGATCTTAGGCATGGTCCTGAACCTGGAAGCAGACAGGGTAGGCGTGGCGGTCTTGGGCGACGTGGCTCACATCAAAGAGGGCGACGTGGTGCGTAGGACTGGGCGCATAACCCAGGTGCCCGTAGGCGATGCGCTCTTGGGTCGCGTGGTCGATAGCGTGGGCCATCCCATTGACGGCAAAGGGCCAGTGGATTCCAAGGAGTGGGCCTTCATAGAAAGGGTGGCACCTGGTATCATTGCTCGCAAGGCTGTCCACGAGCCCATGTACACAGGCATCAAAGCCATAGACGCCATGACCCCCATAGGCCGCGGCCAGCGTGAGCTCATCATCGGCGACCGTCAGATAGGTAAAACGGCCATCTGCGTGGACGCTATTATTAATCAGAAGGGCCAGGATGTTATCTGCATCTATGTGGCCATTGGCCAGAAGAAGTCCACTGTGGCCCAAGTTGTGGACAACCTGGAGAAGTATGGGGCCCTGGAATACACCATAGTGGTGGCAGCCAATGCCTCGGATCCGGCTCCTTTGCAGTACATAGCACCCTTTGCCGGGGCAGCCATGGGCGAGTACTACAGGGACAAGGGGCGACATGCCTTGATAGTCTACGACGATCTTTCCAAGCAGGCGGTGGCCTACCGTGAAGTCTCCTTGCTCTTGAGGCGTCCCCCTGGCCGTGAGGCCTACCCTGGCGACATCTTCTATAACCACTCCAGGCTCTTGGAGCGGGCTGCCAAGCTTTCAGATGAACTGGGGGCAGGGTCCTTGACGGCACTGCCTGTCATAGAGACCCAGGCAGGCGACGTGTCTGCCTTTATCCCCACCAACGTCATCTCCATTACCGACGGGCAGGTCTTTTTGGAGCCCAACTTGTTTTTCTCAGGCGTGCGTCCGGCCATCAACGTGGGTATCTCCGTTAGCCGCGTGGGCGGCTCTGCCCAGACCAAGGCTATGAAGAAGGTGGCAGGGACCTTGCGTTTGGACCTGGCCCAATTTCGCGAGCTGGAGTCCTTTGCCCAGTTCGGCTCGGATTTGGACAAGGCCACCTTGAATCAGATAAACCGCGGCCAGAGGATGGTGGAACTCTTGAAGCAGAAACAGTTCCAGCCCATGTCAGCGGAAAAGGAGATCTTGGTGCTCTACGCCGGCACCAGGGGTTATTTGGATAAATATCCTGTATCCTCAGTCTTGGACTATGAAGGGCGCTTTTTGGAGTTCATAGACCAGCGCTACGAGGCCATTTTGTCTGAGCTGAAAGACAAAAACGATATCTCCGACGAGTTGGACAAGAAGATCCGCGCTGCCCTCTCTGAATTTGAGGCCATCTACAAGCCGGCGGAATAAACGCTAGGTACTTTCAATCATGACAAATTGCTTGTCAAATAAAGGTGAAAAATGGCCTCTCTTAAAGACATAAAGCGCCACATCGGAGCCGTGCGGCAGACCCAGAAGCTCACCAAGGCCATGAACATGGTGGCTGCGGCGAAACTGCGTACCATCCAAGGGGTAACCGAGCACTTTCAGAAATACGCAGATGAGTATGGGCGCCTCCTATCTGAGATAGGAAAGAGATCCAAGATCCAAGCGGAAAGCATCTTAAAGCCCGGCAAACAGAGCGACAAATCTCTCATAATCCTTTTTACCTCGGATAAAGGATTGTGCGGCAGCTTTAATGCCAATATCTTTAACCTGGTGGACAAGAAGATCCTAGAGTCCAGGAAGGAAGGCTTAGAGCCCTCCCTCTTTGTCCTGGGGCGCAAGGGCTGCGAGTATTATCAGCGGCGCAATGTGAAGCTGGTAAAAAAGGTCCAGGGGCTTAGCAATATGTTTAGCTTCAACTTTGCCAGCAGGACCAACGAAGAGATAGTGAGATCTTATACCTCCACCACGGAAGATACCTATAAGGAGATATCCTTAGTCTATACGAAGTTTATCTCCGTGCATCACCATCCGGTGGTCTCTGACCTCTTTCTCCCCTTGGTCCCACCGGAGGATTTAGAGGATACTCCAGCCAAAGACGCCTCTGAGGAAGATAAGAAAGAGTTCTTGAACTCCCGGCTGGACTATCTCATAGAGCCGGAACCTGACGATCTCTTTTCCGGCCTCATCCCCCAGAGCCTTACCATAAAGCTCTACAGAGCTTATTTGGAGTCCGTTACTTCTGAGAATGCTTCGCGCATGCAGGCTATGGACAACGCCTCCAGAAGTTGCAAAGATATTATTGAGAGTCTCACATTGGCTTACAACAAGGCCCGCCAGTCCGCTGTGACTACCGAGCTTTTGGATATAGTAAACGGCTGCGAAGCCTTGAACGGTTAAAGCGGCATAGAGTCAAACTTTTAATCTAAGTCATAAGTACCCCAAAGGAGTGCTATTCCATGCATGAGGGAAAAATAATTCAGGTAATAGGTCCGGTTGTGGACATCACTTTTAAGGAAGGCGAGCTGCCTTCCATCTTAAACGCTCTTTTGGTTACCAACCCGACTATAAATGACCAGCCCGACAATCTCGTCCTGGAGGTGGCGCAGCACTTAGGTGACAATACGGTGCGCTCCATTGCCATGGAAACTACCGATGGTTTAGTGAGGGGTATGATAGCCAAGGATACAGGTGAACCCATCATGGTGCCCGTAGGCAAGTCCACCCTTGGCCGGGTGCTAAATGTCGTGGGAAAACCCGTGGACGGCTTAGGTGAGGTAAAGTCCGAGAAGTACTACCCCATCCACCGTGCCTCACCGGCATTTACAGACCTCGATACCTCGGTGCGCGTCTTAGAGACCGGCGTAAAGGTTATCGATCTCTTGGTTCCCTTCCCCAGGGGCGGCAAGATGGGCCTTTTTGGAGGCGCAGGCGTGGGAAAAACCGTCATCATGATGGAGATGATCCACAACATCGCCATGCACCACGGCGGGATCTCGGTCTTTGGCGGAGTGGGTGAGCGTACCCGCGAGGGCACAGACCTCTACAATGAAATGAAGCAGAGCGGCGTTTTGGACAAAGCGGCCCTGGTCTACGGACAGATGACCGAGCCCCCTGGCGCCCGTGCCAGGGTGGCCTTAACTGCTCTTACTGCTGCCGAGTTTTTCCGCGACGAAGAGGGCCAAGACGTGCTCCTCTTTGTGGACAATATCTACCGTTTCACTCAGGCCGGCAGCGAGGTCTCGGCTCTTTTAGGCCGCATGCCTTCCGCCGTGGGTTATCAGCCCACCTTGGCCACTGAGTTGGGCGAGCTCCAAGAGCGCATCACCTCCACCAACAAGGGCTCCATTACCTCTGTCCAGTGCGTCTACGTGCCCGCCGATGACCTTACGGACCCGGCTCCGGCAACCACCTTTTCCCATTTGGACGGTACAGTTACCCTTTCCCGTCAGATTGCGGAATTGGGTATCTATCCCGCTGTGGACCCCTTGGATTCAACCAGCCGCATCCTTGACCCCAACTACCTGGGTGAGGACCACTACCGTACAGCCCGTCTAGTGCAGCAGACCCTCCAAAAGTACAAGGACCTCCAGGACATCATAGCCATCTTAGGTATAGAGGAGCTCTCTGAGGCGGATAAGCTTACGGTATCCAGGGCCAGGAAGATCCAGAGATTCCTTTCCCAGCCCTTCTTCGTGGCAGCCGAATTCACCGGCCAAGAGGGCAAGTTTGTCAAGGTGGACGACACTGTCCGCGGCTTTAGGGAAATCCTGGAGGGTAAGCACGACGCCATTCCGGAGCAGGCCTTCCATATGGTGGGCGGAATTGAAGAGGTCCTGGAAAAGGCACAGCGCCTGGCTAAAGACGCTGCCTAAGGCATTTGTAGCTAAGCGCCTTTTTTGATATGTAAATACCTTAAAGGCGCCTGGCTTTTTCGCTAACCCCGAACGAGCCAGAGGCTAAAAACACTATGAAAAGAGCACCCTATGAGCGATAAACCCTTTAAGTTTACCCTGGTTAGTCCCAACGGGGCCCTGGTGGAAGGCGCAGATGCCATAGCTGTCAATGTTGTGGGTTCTCAAGGGACTTTCAATGCCCGTCCCGGACATGAGCCCTTTCTGACGGACACTAAGGTATTTTTCGAATACAAGGACGGCCAACGCTTAGACCGCGGCATAGAGGTCTGGTACCGCACCCCAGCCGGTGAAGAGATAACATATTATGTCTGTAAAGGCTATGTCGAGGTTCTCCCTGACCGGGTTACTGTCCTGGCGGAAGATGCCTATCTGGCTTCCGAGGTGACTGAGGAAGAAGAGAGGGAAAGGCAGAAGGAAATCTTAAAGCAGTTGGAAGATGCTGGTAAGTTACCTGAAGGGGCTCGCGGAGCTATAGAGATAAATGATCTTGAGATCCAGCTCCAAAAATCCGTCGCCAGATTAAATTACGCCAAGAGCAAGAAAGGCAAGAATATCTAAATGTCCTTTTAGAACGCCTCTTTTTTTGGCAATGCCTTTTTTACTTGTTTTTCCTTTGGAACTAGAATGATCCCCAATAGCAAAGCCCTCGAATAATGTTTCGGGGGCTTTTTTGTCTCTTTAAAAATCCCCAGCTTTCTAGCAATATTTCTCTCTAGAAGCCAAAAATATTTTCTTTTCTGTAAAGATAAGTAGATAAAATAAAGGCTTTTTGCTTTAGTAGTTACTTGCTCGCCTTTTGGTAACAAGGAGAAAGAAGATAAACCTTAGGCTTTCTTTATAGCTATTTGCCCTTTGGCACAACCCCAAGGCCAATTTCCATAGAATCATAGACCACCCGCCCCCAGTGGTGGCGGCGGCCCGGTGAGATGACTATGGGAATGGGGTTTTGATTGGGATTTTTCCCCATGTAGGGTTTCCAGACGCTCACTACCAACTCCGAACAGTAGTAGCTATCAGGTAAGCCCAGGCCGATAACCCCTGTGAAGTCATAAGGTTTGCCCACAAGGGCGCGGGCCGCTTCAATAGCCAAGGGCCTAGTCTCAGCTGTTGCCCACATTGGTTTGAGAATCCAGACCCTGGAGCCTGAGCCCAGATAATCCGCTAGTGGTGTTAGGTGCACACCGTGTCTGTCTGCCTCAATCACCTGGTCGTTTTCAGCATCATAGATAGAGGCGTGGGAAAATGGCATGTTGGAGGCAGCCCCTATGAGGTTGTCCGGTCCTGTCACCCCTCTGATTACCACCCAGTCGCCATGTTCAATGACGGCACGCACTGGGCCTATATTGGCCTCAACGGGCTGGGTTTCGCTGTGGATGGGCTTTACAGTACAGGCTGGTAAAAGAAAAAATCCGCAAAAAAGGAAGAGGCAAAGAGCGGATCTTTTCAGGTGTGAGGAGATAGTTTCAGGCATCTAAAAATGTCCTTAAGCTGTAGATAGTACCTAGGGTATATCTGGAATCTCATTTCCATAGTGGGGGAAAAACTTATTGGCTTAGGGATATTATAGGCTATGGAAAGGGAAATCCAAGGCCTTAAGGCACAAAGTCATCTTGTGGTAGGAGCTTATGCTTAGTGCTCTAGGCCCTTATATGGGGCATCTTAATTTAATGAGCACAAGAAATCAAGTCCTAATGGGGCCCTAGCCTTAAGCCTTTAGGGGAAAGTAGATAGGCCCTCCTTATCTAGAGATGTACGGGCTCTTCCTATTAAAGCTTTTTTTAGCCCCAAAAAGCTAAGAAAGGCTATAGCTTGCAAGTTATTACTCATAAGCCAAAGGCGAAAACTAAAAAGCCCAAGCTTTGCCTTTGCCGGCTTTTTCATAGCTGAAAGAGAAATTGTGATATCGTCTGTAGGACTTAGTTTTGCCTCAACTCTCCATAAGCACTAGCTCCGCTAGTAGTAGCCCCATTATTCTTCCCATCATCTTTCTTCGAATTCCAGGGGCCATAGCCCATGCCAATCCATAATTTAACCTTGTCCTTTTAAAGGGCTGGGTAAGCGCAGCTAGCAATTCTAGAATCAGAGGCTTGGATGGATATTGCGACTTAGCTTGTTTTAAAACTATTTCCTGCAATATGGGTATGGAAATATCTAGCAAAGAAGGTAATTAGAGTGATATGCTTTATTTTAAAGTTTTTACCTAAATTTAGCATGGAAACCCATATTATCTTTCTGACACAGCTAAATATTGTCCTGTATTTTAGATATGATACGGCGTTTTAGCCTAAAAATTCGTTTTTTATTAGAGCATCTTACTGATAAATTTAAAAAATATAGCTAAAGGAACGCGTTTTTTGTAAAAAGAAAGCCACAAGCTATCTAGGTAGTGCCTAGCAAAAGCCTCCCGTAAAGCGTGATAGTCACCACATCGTGAGTTTTTAAAAATGCGATATAGCTTATCCCATCTGAGTGATCATTGCCTTTAGCTAAGGCTTTTGCCACAAAGAAATGTGCCTTTAAAAGCCTCCCTTTAGTACTCTCAGCTTTGGGTCTTTCAAAACTTATCTCATCTGCGTAAAGGGCAGAAGTATACATCGGAAGAGCTAGTAGACCAAGAGGCCTTACAGAGGCTAGTTTTTGCTTCCTATTAGAACCATTTTCAGCTTAATATTTCTGGCTCCCTTTAAGTCGATGATTTATGACAAATCTATTTTTAATATTTTCTAATGTTTTTTAGATTATAAAGTAGTATGTATTTTCTTAATTTTTGTCCCATTAATTAAAGCTTTCCTAGTTTTTTGCCACAAAAAAACCCCCTGGCAAGACTTTTCTGTTTTGCCAGGGGGTACTACGGATTAGAAAAAAGATGGATTATTTCTATTTTCCTGCGGCTTAAGTTTGGAGATTATTTATAAGCCATGTTTAGTTTAGAGGTATCAATTATAGGTGTCAATATGCGGGCTAAGAATTTTTATTTTATAAAATATTTTTGACTATAGCAACAAATAGCTCCCCTGAAGTCTTAATCATCAGTTTAAAAAAATATTAGCTAAAACAAAAAAACCCGGCAAAGAACTGGTCTTTGCCGGGGAATATTTAAGGGAGAAAAAAAGCCTATTCCTTTTCCTCCTGGGGCTTATATTCGGAGATAACCTTGTCTCGTACCGGTGCCGGCGCTTCGTCATAGTGGGCAAATTCCAGGGAAAAGGAGCCGCGACCACCTGTCATGGAAGTGAGTACCGGTGAATAGGTCAAGAGCTCCATTTGAGGTACATGGGCATTTATGACTTGCTTTTTCCCGTGGCTTTCGGTGCCTAATAGTTTGCCCCTGCGGCTAGAGATATCACCCATAACATCACCCATGAACTCATCGGGGACGGTGACAGTCAAGAGCATGATGGGTTCCAAGATGGTGGGTTTACACTCTAAGAAGGCCTTTTTAAAGGCCATGGAGCCGGCTATCTTGAAGGCCATTTCTGAGGAGTCCACATCGTGATAGCTGCCGAAGACCAGTGCAACCTTACAGTCCACAACTGGGTTACCGCTCACTACGCCTCCGGCCATGGCTTCCACTATGCCTTTTTCCACTGCTGGAATGAATTGCCTGGGGATGACTCCCCCTACAATCTTGTCTTCAAAGATAAAGCCTTCTCCCCTAGGCAGGGGTTCTAGCTCTATCACGCAGTCGCCATACTGGCCTTTGCCACCGGTTTGCTTTTTATACTTGCCTTGGACCTTGGCCCTGCCTTTGATGGTCTCCTTGTAGGCCACCTTGGGAGCCTTTAAGATGACCTCCACATTGTATTTGCGCTTTATCTTTTCCAGGGTGGCATCCAGATGGACCTGGCCCATACCTGAAAGGATCATCTCCTTGGTCTGATTGTTGCGGTTCAGACGCAAGGTTACGTCCTCTAGGGTCATTTTATTGATAGAGGCAAAGACCTTTTCCTCATCGCCCTTGTTTTTAGCCTCAACGGCAAAGGATACCACAGGTTCCATGGGGGGAAGGGCGTTAAAGATGACAGGGCTAGCCTCGTCGGTTATGCTGTCTCCGGTCTGGGTGACCTTGAGTTTGGCCACAGCCACTATGTCTCCTGGGCCCGCTTCCTCTATGGACTTCTGGTTCTTGCCCTCCAAGGTAAAGAGTTGCCCAAAGCGCTCCTTTTGACCCCTTGTGACGTTTAAAAAACCGCTATCTGGGGCCAAAGTGCCGGAAAAGATACGGAAGATAGTGAGTTGTCCAGCAAAGGGGTCTACAGTGGTCTTGATAACCAGGGCAGAGAAAGGGGCCTCTACGCTGGGCTCTTTTAAAAATGGCTGTACCGGATCGCTGGGGCTATGGCCTTCCACCGGACCTCTGGCTGCCGGAGAGGGCAGGAGCCCTAAGATAGCCTCTAAGATACCAGAGATCCCAATGAGCTTTAGAGCGCCTGCTGGGAGGATAGGGGCGATTTTATTTGCCTTTACAGCCTCCTTTAGGGCCTTATCCAACTCTTCGGCTGATATTTCTTGACCTTCCAGGTATTTTTCAATGAGTGCGTCGTCCGTCTCGCTGATGGTTTCCACAAGCTTTTCCCGCCACTGGGCCACTAGGGGTTGTAAGTTTCCATCTATGGGCTGTTCAGTGGGCTTCCCTTGAGCATCAAAGCTATAGGCCTTGTTTTTCAAGAGATCCACCGTGCCGGTGAACTTGTCCTCAGCGCCTATGGGAATGGCTATGGGTATGGGTTTGGGGCTTGTGAAGTTCTCCGTGATGCTGTCAATGGTCCTGTAATAGTCGGCCCTTTCCTTGTCCATCTTGTTGATGACAATAAGACGCGGGAGGTTTAAGTAGTCGGCGAAAGCCCAACCCTTTTCTGTGGAGACCTTGACCATGTCAACTGCATCCACCAGGACCAGGGCGCCATCTGTGCCCTCCATTACCGTGCGGGTGTCATTTAAGAAGTTCTCGCCACCCGGTGTGTCTGCGAAGGTTATCTGGCATCCCTTCCAAGGTACGCTATGGAAGGAGGTGGATAAGGAGCTCTTTCTCTTGATTTCCTCGGGCTCGAAGTCCAGGCAGCTGGTGCCGTCCGCCACGGAACCTAGGCGGCTGGAAACCTTGGTAAAGTATAAAAAGGCCTCGGCCAAACTGGTCTTGCCGGCCCCTCCATGGGAGATCAAACTAACGGTTCTCTGTTTCTGGACGTCTTTCATGTTTTTAATTGTACTGGACTGCTAGGGTGTACCCTGGCACTTTCCATTGGCCTCCTTGGAAAAAAGATGGTAAGTAGACTTAGGCTTGGCAATTCCAGGCGAGCTGGAACTCTTTTTAGCTTAGAATTTGGAATAAAGCAAATATCGATTATCTACATTTATAGGGATAAAGTCAAGATGATAAGACCAGTCTAGTTTTCTTGCCCTCAGAACTAAAGATATATCGGCAAATTCTTCTTAATTAGGCTATTAGCTAAATTTTATAAGTATGCGTTCATTAGTTATGTTACGCATAATAAGCTAATAAATTATAATCTTTCTCTAATTCTAGTATAATAAAAATTTTGCTTCCTTTCGCAGTTTTTTGGCCTAGGATTTCTAAACCCCTGGTAAAGCTAGGGATTAAACAGATAAAAAAATGGGGGTAGTTTAGAAGGCCCGGGCTCAAGGAGAAAAAACCAAGTTATAATTCCAGAAAATGGTCTTTGTGCCATGGCATACCCATGAGGCTTTGCGGCTTTGCCTGAGACTCTTGGGGCTGGCTAGCCCAGAGCTTTTTTAACTGGCCGGCTTATCCAAGAGTACTTGCCAGCTCCCTTGGCCGGGATAGAGATCCTATTTTAGATTAATAAACTAGCTAAAGAGGGCAAATAATTTAACTTGCCCCAGGGGCTAAAATTCTACTATTAAAAGATTTAATGCTATAAAAAATTTTTTTAAGCCTTTTTCGTATTTTTTAAATATTTTAATAAATATTCCAAATGCTATGATCTATAGAACAATGAGAAAAAATCTTTCTAGTAATGGAAAGCACTATGGCCCTAATTTTTTTATGTATCTTATATAAAAAGGGGGATAAATTTTATTTACCAAAAAAAATCAGCTTACAAGAGGCGATATTTTTTTGATTTAAAATATCTTAACTTCTACGAGGGCTATACTTTATAAAAAAGTGATGGCACCTTGAGAGCATACTATTTTTTAATGCACTCTAATATCCATCTAATTAAATGCGAAAATAGAAATGTTACCCATACCCCTTACCCATACCCCATACTCCTTAGGGTTATTCGATTTCCTTGGGCACATTGGTTCCCAGGTGCAACCCTAGCCGCTCATAGATCTCTCGCCTTTGCTGCTTTAGCATAGCTTGGGTCTTTGCTCTGCAAATAATAGTAGCGGCAAAACTAGTGTCCCCTTCTTCCATGTCCGTTAAGGCCAAGGGTGCCCCAAAAAAATTTTCTTTGAGGGATAGGGGCCTTGCTTGGGCGATCCTATGCTCGCCCATCAGGGACATCTGTCCATTTTTGACGTCTAAGTGTTCCAAAAGTGAAAACATAGGCTCTTTTTGTAGCTCTTGCGGGACATCCTTTGTGAAAAGGGAGAGTAGTTCTGCTAAAAGGTTTACCCCCGAAGATAGGTAGACAGCCACCGGAGTCTGGCTAGGAAAGCGGGCATCTATCTCCAGAACAATTAAGCCTTTAGGTGTGTCTATAACTTCAATATCCATGAGCCCAATAAGCTCCAGTTTTTCTGCCAGAGCAACAGATATTGCCGCAAAGCTCTCTTCTAAAGCCGCATCCGCCACAGGTGACCACACGGCCCTGCAGTCATAGCTACTGTCCATCTCCAGATAGGTGGCAACCCAGGTCTTATAGTTGTGCGGTTTTCCCGTAAGTTCCAGTGAATATGATGGTCCAGGGCAATACTCTTCAAAAAGATAGCCTTTAGTATTGCCTTCTGGGAATAATCTTTCCAGTTCCTCTTTATTTTTTATGAGCGTAACCCCTTGGCTGCCGCTTCTGTCTGTGGGTTTGGCAATTAAAGGAAAGTCGCATCCTGGATAGCTAGCCGCCACGGGCGCTTGGGCCTCTAGGAAGAGCTTTTTGGATTTTTCTTTATCCCTAGAGATCCTAAAGGATTTAAGATCAAAGGCCACAGGTGGGGAAGAGCCCAACTTGTGCCACTTGTCCACAAGTTCCAATGAGCTAAGGTTCTCATTGGCAGGCAAGATAGCATCGCAATTATGGAAAGAATTCTCTAGGTCCAGAATGGTCTGGGCTTTTTTGGCAACAAATTTTGTTGCCAGTTTGGCCGCTGGCGCCATATCTTTCCCGTCCATCACTACGGTGTTCCAACCTGAAAGCTTGGCTATGAGGGCGGCTTCCAGTCCCTGGAGGCCTCCTCCCAAAATACCAAGTGTGAATGTCATAAGCTCTTCACCTTTTCTATGTATTCTTGCGGGCTTGCAGCAGTAAGTCCTAATTGCTCTAAAAGTGGCAATACATGATGAAGGGAGCGGCTCTCGTTTTCAATGTCTAAAGCTGCCTGGGCAACACCTGCCAGGCCTTGGGAGGCTGGGACAAAGGAGGTTATAAGGTTAGCGCCGGCATTTAAGCGGTCTAAAAGTCCCGCTACCCCCTCCACATCCAAGGATGCCGGGATAAGGGCATTGGGAAAACTTAGGCGCAAGGCGGCTATCATGTCCAGCTCGCGGCGGCGGGCGGCCTTAGAAGGTGAGGAGTTCTCTTTTTTACCAGTGGGTGGTGGTACATAGGCCATGGCCCGTACTTGGGCTGCGCCCAATTCTTTCATGGAGAGGATGGAGTTAGCCAGGTCCTTTACGCTTTCGCCCACCCCGCAGAGGACCCCGTCTTCCACCTTAAGCCCCGTCTTTTTAGCCTTTTTTTTGGCGCTCCAGCGGGCGGCATAGCTTTGCCCGCAGCGCAGGAGTCCAAAGAGGGAGGGACTATGGGTCTCTTGGTAACAGGCGTAGAAGAGTGCCCCTGCCTCACGGAAGAGTTCAAGGCCGTAAGAGGAGATAAGTCCCGGGGAGATCATAACCGGCATGGAGGTGTGTTGACAGACCTCGCGGATGAGGGTGGCCGTGTCTTCTAAGTAGCTCCTCTTTTCCACATCAGGGTCCTCTCCCATGGTGAGGTCAATAAGGTTTACTCCCTGTTCGGCTAAGGATTTGGCAGCTCTTATTACCTCCTCATGGGTCTTACGGTACCTGTGGGATTTCCCATTGGATTTGCGGTAGAAGCAAAAGCTGCAGTCATTGCGGCAGATGGTGGATAGATAGATGAACCCGTAGGTAAAAATAAGTGATCCTGTGAAGCGTTTTCTGAGAGTCCTGGCAGATGAATGCAAAAGTTCCCTTTCGTCTTCATCTTTAGGCAAGATAAGGCGTGTGAGCTCCTCATGTCCCAAGGGATAAAGGTCCAGGGCCTTGTCAGTTATGTCTTTGTATGCTACTTGCATGACCTTAGATCCCCGGGTTTTAAATAGGCGCCGTAGCTGCGGCTGAAAAAGGTCTGGCCGTATTTGGCCAGCTTCCATTCCGGCACGCCGCAAGCCGTGCAGGCGCCAGAATAGTACTTGTTGCGCAACCACCTAGCTGCCCGGGAGTTGCGGGAGTTGCGGACCTGAAAAGTCTTTCCGCAGTGGGTGGTGATGGTGGCCATCTCTCCGTGTATGGTTATAGTCAAGATACCGTGGAGTCTACCGGAGCGGGAGGGCCACAGCTTAATCTTTTCCAAAAGTGAGAAAAGGTCGTTCTTTTTACGGTAGTATCTCTTGGCTACCCTCTTGGTATTGACGTTTTCTACCATAACACACCTAAAATGGCGGAGAGCCCGGGTGTCTCGCCCGACTGCGGGGATTTAGAGTCCCCGTGATCATAATCCGATCCGCTCTCCAGATATATTTTCATCATCAAAGAATGTAAGTAAGTAAAAGTAAAATCATCTAAATATGCGCTTTGTGCCCTTATTTATAAAATTTCCAAGGCCTTGCCGTATTGGGGAGAATAATCTTCTACGCATAATCCGGCTAGCATGGAGGCGGTCCCTGCCATCAAGGGCTCGTGGAAAAGGGAGCCGTTTTCGCCCTTAAGCCAGTTAAAAGGCCAGGATAGAGGCACCCCAGGGGCTGCTACTCTTGGGGCCTTTCCCTCAAAGAGGGACTCTAGGCTTAGGGACCCTATTAGCTCCTCTTGTGGTACTGCCTCGAAAATAATGGGTTTTTGATAGTTTTTGAGATAATCTAAAAGGGCCCCTTCGCCTTTAATGGAACTTGCCCCAGGGATTAGTTTTTCACCCTTTAGAAGGGCACCCTGGTCCGTGTCGTAGAGGTGGACTTTAGCTTTTAGCTCTGAAAGCCTAAAGGCTGCTCCCAAACCCACTGGTCCCAAGCCCCAAACCAGGACATCTAAGCCCTTTAGACTTGTGCCCACTAAAAATTCTAAACTAGAGACATAGATGCGACTGGTGGCGGGATTGTTATGTATAGTGCGGCTTTTGTCCGCTGTTTGGGCCACAAAGTCCCAGTCATCCGAGTACGCCAAGATGTCCGCTCCCCAATTATGCGCCTCAATAAAGCCCTCATCATCTGGGGCTTCCATGACCTCTGCAAGGAGCCCCATAAGTGAAGCCGCTTCAGCTACAATTTCGGCAAAGCCGGTGATGGTACCTTCTCCGGAACTTATTCTAATGGCGGCTAGTTTCTTCATTTTTAACTTACTTGCCAGTTTTTTCGGATCCAAATCCCAGGCGCGGCAAGTGAGATGGAAGATATCCGTATGCAATTGTTTCGAGAGGAACTGGGAAAAACCCCTTTCGTCGAAACCGTCTAGAAGGTGTTCGGAGGTTAGACGTGTCATATTCTGCCTTAAGAAATATTCAGGCGGAAGCCGCCCAGGTATGAAAGGCTCCTTGAGACCTTCG
Source organism: Deltaproteobacteria bacterium (assembly GCA_031279515.1). GTDB lineage: Bacteria > Desulfobacterota > Desulfarculia > Adiutricales > Adiutricaceae > JAITII01. The sequence goes on along the minus strand of JAITII010000111.1, from coordinate 44,343 downwards.
CCAGGTTTACTGTCTCCCCTTTTTGCGCCTTTAAGGCCATGAGCAGGCGCTCTATGCCAAAGCCTAGGCCCACCCAGGGGACATCTATCCTCCAGGGGGCATCTAAGGGGTGCGGCCCCATGGCTGTGGAGGCCAATTCCAGTCCCTGGGGGCTCACTATATCCAAGGTAGTGGAATAGACGGTGGAACTTTCTTCTTCCACCTTGCAGCTTTCAAAGGGAATTCCTATGGTTTCCAGTACCAAGCGGGCCAAAGCAAGGGTCCTGGCCATTCTATCTTCCATTTTAAGGCCCATCTCAACGATGTTGAGCATAGTAAACTCTTCACCGTGGCGAGCGCCTTGGCTCTCCTTGCGCATGCAAGGGCCTATTTCAAAGATGGAGACAGGGTGGGGCGCTATGCGCAGGAGATCCACCAGGAGGTAATAGAGGTTGGGGGCCAACATGGGTCTAATAGCCCTATTGGCATCCAGCCAGAAAATCTGTTTTGTTAGGGCACTCTCATCATCTAAGCCCATGCGCTCCAACAATTTTTTAGAGACTATAAGGGGCGTTTCCACTTCGGAAAACCCGAAGTCACAAAGTGCCACAGAGAGCTTTTCCTTTAAAATAGCCCCTTCTGGCCTAGAGCCATTTTTTAAGTAATTCTTTATGCCCTCTGAAAGCTTCCTAGATAGCCTAGTTTCAATCTTTTGAAATGCCTTGTTGGCCGAAGCGCTATCCGGAAATACTTCTTCTAAATCTTCTGGAGCTGCTCCCATCTCAGTGAGGCGTTTAATTTGGTCATTGGAAAATTGCATTCACACCTCCCTTAGGAGTGTATTGGAGGACATAAAACTTAAGTATAATATTATACCCTAAAGCCCCTAATAAAAAAAGGCGGAAAGCCCCTAGGGCGTCCCGCCTTTTAAATTCTTAGCAATTGGGATTTTAGGCTGCGGAAAGGTTGAGATTTCTAACCTTTTCCTCCCTATTGATAAGTTCCCTTATGGCCTTTCTGGCATCTTCTGGGATGGGCAAGGGTTTGTGGGTGTTCAAAATGACCCTGGCCTTTTCTAGGGCCCTTTGAGTCATGTCCTTGCCTCCGTCTTTGAGCCAATTGTGGCGCATACGGCGGTCACTGTAAGGGGCAAAAGACTGGGAACGGAGGTACTTCATCGTAGACTTGTGAGTGAGGAAATCTTTAAAGGATCCTACCTGTTTGATATCCTCAACCGCCAAAGTCTCGTCTGTAACCGGAATTCCCTTCAAACTGTAAAGTATCATCTCGGCTATGTCAGAGCCAATAAGGAGCTGAGAGTAATCGAAGGTGACTCCCAGTTCCAGCATACCCAACCCGTAGATGAGGTTGACGCCGGCGAGGGCTGGGTAGAGTGCAGTGATGGTGCACTCGTAGGCCGCCTGAGCGTCTGCAACCTTACTGTCCGCCTACCCACCTGCCGTCCAGCTGGGCAGATTGTAGTATTGAGCCATGGCTCCCACTGCGGCACCTATCATCCCCAATTCAGGGGAGCCCACGGCGGCGGCCCCGGTGCGGAGGTCAAAAGCTGTGGTGGAGCTGCCGTAGATGACGGGTGCGCCGCGGCGCACGAGCTGGCTTAGTACTATACCCGAGAGCACTTCGGCATTGTGGGTTACCAGGGTGCCAGCCAGGTGCACGGAGCTGGAACCGCCTGCCATAGCCATGGAAAGTACGTTACAAACACAGTTGTTTCTGGCGGCAACGATGATGACGTCGCAGGTTGGCTCCAGGAGCCTCAAGGGGCTCACCGGGCAGATTAAAAAGGATAAAATGCGGTGGTCTTCCACCGGATCGTTGGGGAAATGGGCCTTTGCGGCAATCTCGGACATGCGCACCAAGAGCTCGGCAATCTCCATGTTGTGGGGCATCATGACAACGTGCTTGCTGGTGTTGTTCATGATGGCCTCGTAGTCGTGAAGATGCCCGATTTCCTGGGGCATGTCGTGGGAACCTGCGGGCTGTTCCACCACGGAGATTACATCCAGCTTGTCGATGATGGTGGCCATGTCGGCCAGATCCTGCTTGCAGGTCTCCCTATGTACCCCGGTATTAATGTCATAAACGTTTAGGGCCTCACCGAAGTTAGTGAAAGCTACGCGGTTGGACTCGATGACGGCATCTTGCTTGGGATCTCTGGCGTGCATGACCACCGTCTCTGGCGTGGAATCCAAGGCATCTTTCACCAAGAAGGCGGGGATCTTTACTATTTTGGTCTTGGTATTGATCCTAGCCCCGGCCCGGTCAAAGAGCTCTAAGGCTTCGTCGTGTTGGACGAAAATGCCCTGATGCTCTAAGACCTCCAATGTCGCCCGGTGGATATGGTCCAGTTCCTCCTTAGTGAAAGGACGGAGCCTAAATCCTCCGCTGGTGTTGTAACCGGCGAATTGATCGCGTCTCATGGTTACCTCCTTTACGGAAATTGAGAAGCATACAGAAAATTCTTTCCCTTTGAGGGTATGTGGATAAGAAACTAGTTGCACCCATGTGGCTACTATTTATACAAGTACAAATTGATAATGGGGGGCCGGCTCCCCCATTTATTGCCCATGAGTTGGACCAGTATAAAAAAACGAAAACCTATAATTCTCTTTGCAAAGGAAGGGCCAGGAGGGGTTTTTATTGGAGAGAAAACTAGATGTGGCTTAGTGGGTAAGTTTAAGGAGGGGTGCCCAAGGCCCTCAGAGGGCAAAGGGGAGGGAAAATACGCAAAAAACGCAAAATTATTTTTGCGTTTGTGGAGAAAGCGCAAAGATTTTTTTGCTATTTCCAGTACAGAAAAAAGTTCTTATTTTTAGAAACTTTTCAATTACAGGCGCCATTTAGCACAAAGGGGCCCCAAAAGTAGGGGTGCGCATCCCATGTCAGCCCGGGATTGGTAGCACTAGTGAGGATATCTCCCCTAGGGTTTTCAGAAGCTTCCAAAAGGTGACCTTTGATGACGGCTACTTGGGCCCTGGCAAGGCTTTGGGCTATGGTATATCCGTCAGAAAGGTTTAGGTAGAAAAGCTCCATGATTGTTCTCGTTGCCCCGTCATCTATCTTCCAGAGGGTGGAGAGGACGCAGCCGCCGCCTCGGATGACAATAAGACTAGCCAGGCTTTCCAATTCCCTGGCGTCTTCTGAAGGGGGCCCTAGGTCCGTTTCACATGCGGAAAGGGCTATTAAGCGGGTGCCGGCAAAATTGAAGTTAGCATCCAAATCCATGGTGGCAAGGCTTTTTAAATCCCCATCTCCAATTAAAAGCTTGGAATTACGGTGATCTATGGGGTTATAGAGAAAATGAGTGGCAATGTGGATGAGGTCCGGGGGCTTTTTTAGGGCATTTATTAAAAATTCGTAAGTAAAGCTCTTATTTATGGCCTTTGTACCGGGAAAGAGGCCCTGGGGATTGTCTTTGTCTTTGACTATGAGGGAGGTTTCCAATTCTGCCCCTAAAAGAGGATTTAGCCCATGGTAGGGTAAACTTGTAGCCAAGCCTATGATATTGGCCTCCTTGGCCACAGGTCCCATGTGAGCCTTGGAGGCGTTGGGGGGATAGAGTTGGATAGTATAGGATTCCACCAGAAATCTTTGGCCGTCATAGAGAGCGGCCATGGGGATCTGCCGCATGGGGCCATCTAGGTAGAAAAAGAGCTTGCTTATGCTGTCGGGCTCTAAATAGCCCTTGTCTAAAAGGGTTTGGATACTTAGGCTATGGAGCTCTTCTAAGGCCACCAAGGACTCAAGGCCAATATTTCCCAAAGATTCCCTAAAGGCCTCTATGGCTTCCAGGTACCGTTCTTTGGGGACCTTGGTCATTACTTTATAGACCCCCGCTGGCCTGGAAATGACTAAAAAGGAGCTTTCCTCTGCCAGAAAGATATGGATAAGGGCTTCGTCTTCGCCTAAGGCCTCGATAAAACGCAATACCTCCGGATCGTCTTGGGCAGCTAAGGGTAGTGTCTTAGGGGTTCTTCCCATGGCCTCCTGGAGGCTCTCCAAGAGAGCTGCGAAAAAGCTTTGAGAGGATTGGGTCAAATCCTGGGGCAGCTCCATCGGGAGACTTATTAGTGAAATATCTCCTACTTGGAGCAAATGGGAGGTCCTTTGGAGGTTATAGAGGCGCAAAGAGCGCACATTGGCGTCAAGTAGGTCTTTTATCTCCCTTTCCGGGTCTGTCATGAGCCCAATATTGTGCTTTTGGTCCTTGAAGCCCTCCAGTTCAGAGGTCCTAACTAGGTCCATGGCAAATAGGGCCTCAGGCATCCTGTCGTCTGAATAGAGAAGCAAACTGGCAAGGAGGTGGTACCTATTTTCCAGCACAAAGGGAGTGGGTACAAAATAGGGGTTAGGCTCCTGGGCAAACTCGCGCTCTTGTGTATACTCACAGGCTAACTTGGCGTAAAAGACCGCCTCTTCCAGATTCAAGCTAGGGCGCTCTGGAGGGTAATCTCCTTGAAGATAGCTAAAAAGCCTTGCCTTAAATATTAGTAAGCTATTTTCCCTCTGGCTGGCCTTAAAGGAAGCCTCTGCCAAGAGGGTATAGAGGAAGGTGAGGTGGGGGTTATTGTGCTCAAGGATAGCTAGCTTATAGAAAAGGATCTGCTGTAGAAGCCCTAAGGCCTCACTATAGTTTCCTTCTTCCATGAGCTCTAGGGCAGGTAAGAGATCCAAATCTACGGGAAAGGAGGCCTCGGAGAAGGGAAGCTCTTTGGCAATATTGGATATCATTTCCAAACCCTCCTCTTGGCCAATGGATAAGAGGTGGGAGCGGTAGGATAGCAGAATGTTTAAAGTTATGGGATGCCTTTGTCCCAGCTTATCTTGGGCTAGGGCCAAGATATCACGATAGAGGGCCCCGGCTTCCGGGGCCCTAAGGGCGGAAAGCTCTGCGGCAAAGATGGTGTTTTCTTTAAGGGCTATAGGTAAGCTAGGGTCATAGACGGCTTGCGGGCTCAAAAGCTGGTCCTTTAAAATGAGGTAGTTTTCCAAATCTGCGGAAAAGTAAAGGATGTTTCTTTTGAGGGCCCAAGCCTCAATATAGAGCTCTGGAAAGTCTTGTAGCAAAGGATCTTCTAAAATGACATCGACAAATAGGCCCGCCCCTTCGTAGTCACCAAGAAGAAAATGGCCCAGTGCGGAAAGATATTGGGCTCTCAATATTGACTCGAAGCTTGGAGCCAAGGAGGTATTACTTGTGAGAGCGTCCCTTAAAAGATCTAAGACCCTTAAGCCCTCCAGGGTCTCCCCCAGGCTATAGTGGCCTAAGATGAGCTTAAAGGTAGCATCTATAGTAAAGGGGTCCCATTCACCCAAAAGCCTATCTCCGGCTTCTTTGACCTCTAGAGCCAAGTTTTGGGCCAGGTTGTAATTGGCAAGTTCAAAGTGAAGGTCTCGGCACCTGGCCATGGCCCTTAAGGTGAGGATATGCTCTGGGCCGTTATAGAGTTTTCTCATAGCTATGAGTTCGTCTGCCAGGGCAAGGGTAGTGGTCCACAGACCCTTTTGATGGTAGAGGCCTATTAGTTCGTCCAATGAACTTAGGGTGTCCTCGTGGAGCAGACCGAAACTGTCCCTTAAAGCTTCAAGGCGACTGGTAGTTTGCTCTATGGCTTCATCCAAGAGCTGGTCATTTTGAGCAAAAGAATGGCTGCAAATTAATAAAGACATCATTAATATGAGTAAAATGATTATTTTATTCATCTTTGACCATTCATCCTTTATGAGATTACATGAATTATATCACATGCAACTTGTTCATAAGGGTACTTCAAGCTCCTTGTAAGCTAGGGGTATTTTATTAGCCATCTGCCTTTTTTTAGCTAAAAGCGCCAATATCTATGAAATGTGCTCTTTGAAGAGGGTGTATAATCTTCTATGCTACCATTTAAGGGAAGAAAAAGAAAGAGGCTATGCTAACTAAATTACTAAAAGCTTATGGTAATTTTGGGGCTATTTTAACTCTATTAGCAGCATGGGTAGCCGGCTTTTAGGCAGAAGAGAAAAAAATATTTAAGTTTACTTAAAGGGCGTCTCTTTTTTATGAGCCGGAACTAGAATTTTATCCGTTTATCTTCTTAAAGCAGAATATTTAATTTTTGCAGTTATTGTAAGTAATTTTGGATAAGATAAATTTGTAAATATCGGCTTATTAGCTATTGTGCAGGATAATTGTAGGCTAAGGGGGTATTTAGAGCTCGTTTCAAAGAGATAAGCTTATTAATACTAAATCCCTAGACTTTAAGTATGCGGGAAAAAGCTCTTTTATGATTTATGAAATTTTAAATAAGACAATATTAATTTTTGTAATTAGCACATCTTTATGTAAAGAGCGCTAGCAGTTTCCCTAAAATCCCAAGAGTGTACATCTACATTTTGCCTCATTTTTAGACAAAATGTAACAAAAAATTTATTTTTTTGGTGAAATAATTTTAGTAAAAGCCTAAGAAGTATTTGGCAAAGGGCAATTAAAATGTTTAAACAACCTTCTTTGATCTATAGTTATAGGTTTAAGTATTTTTTTATCTTTTATATGAATAACACGTTGAGTGCTTAGAGTTTCAAGTAATTCTCTCATAGAATATATAGAATATAGATTTTTAGTATCCATAACATCATGGATTTCAGACAATAAAATTAAAGAAATAAAGCATACGAAAACCGTAGATGATAAATTTATATAGCTATTGGCTTTTATTCCTTTTAAAGCATTATGATTTTGAAAAAGATCAAAAGCTTTTTCTACAACATCTTTTTTCCTGTATTTCCGAATTGCTTGGCTAGTGTCTTTGATACAATTTGATAGTAATATTAGCCATCCACTTGTTAAAGTTTTTTTACTAAGCATATCAGGCTTTATTTTTACAGTATATCCACTTTCAGTCTTGCTTGATCTTCTAAAATTCAATACTTCGTTGAAAGTTTTATCATTAATATATAGTTCTGGATTTAAGGTTGCTTTGTTAAGCATGTCGATTAGATTGTATTTTACGATCTCTTCGACTTGTAATTTTTCATGATAATTACGATAAACATGTGCATATAGATCTGTTCCATTATACCATTTAATTTTTTTGCTTACTCCCATTGAAATTCCTGATGAAGTTACTATTACTGAATCATTTGAGGAACTGATAGGAAGAGTATCTAATATTAGCTCTTCAAACATGTCAACTGTTTGAGGTAAAGAAATAGTAAATTTTATCGGAGGATTATGTGTAGTTAAGAAATTAATATTTTCTAAACTAAAAAAGTTTTTATCCATAAATATGCTATAATTAGTTTGGTTTATCAACTTAAACTGTTCTATTGTCTTTTTTAATGTTCTTACGTCGTTCATATTGCCGTGGAACAAAGATGAAAATAAAGGAAGTCCAGAAGTTTCACCAAATATGAGGCTTAGATTTATTTGTTTTAATTTTTCTCTATCACGATTATAGCCATATTCAGCTTCAAGAATATCATCGGAATAGGTTGATAGAAATGTATTATCTAAGGCAAAAAAATCGCGGTCCCTAACAGTACTTGACCATTTTTCGTAAAATTTAAAAATAGAATCATTTGTAATAGATGAAAATAAACCGTTTTTTCTTTGAGAATATAGAAGTTGTGGATTAAGCTCGGTATTCGCTTTCTTAACCCATGTACTGCAATCTAAGCTTTGTGAACAATCAAGAGCAAAATATTCTGCTAAAGTTAAAATGAGTTTCCAATTGGAGGGGAAAATATCACTTAATATTTTTGTTAGCCCTAACGATTCGCTTAGATAATCTAGCAAATATATATGCCCAAAATCAAACTGTTCGGAAAATAAGATATCGATATCATTATAAAGATTTGGCATTGTAGTATCTAGTTATTCGATAATATTATCAGATAAAGTTTTATCATCTTGAGTTTGTTTGACATTTTGGTTTATGAAATTAATAGGTAAGTCAAATTTTTTTGCGCTAGACAAAATCTTTTCATAAACATAATTCATATCAAGGTCATGTACTTCTATCCAATTTTCTAGTTTATCATTAAAAATGACGTTACCTGAGGGTATCAAGACTTTGCCTAAGTAATTTTGCTCGTTGTTGACAGTATCCTTAACGCGAGTAGGCTTTGCACCATATATACCATAGTACTGCCGGCCCTTCAAGGGTCTGATAAAAATTGAAGCCATAAGAAATCCTCCTGTACACTTACAGGGAACACCTACAAAGGCAGAAAGTCAAGTATAAAATTGAAAAACATTAATAGTTTTTCCATAATTAAGCTATTTTATCTCTATTTTGGCAAAAAAATAGCACGCAATTATCATGCCAACTGTAAGCGTGCAGTTTTTTGGGATATTAGGAGTTTCTCTTCCCTTTAAATTTGGCCAAAGACGCGCTTTTAAGAGGTCTTTCTATAAAGCTTCAAACCGTTAATAAGGTAATTTAGCCAGCTCGGGGCATTTTAGGGCTTATCATACCAAAAGAAGGCTTAGGCTTAGCGATAGTCTTTAGCGGAAATCCTATATTTTGAAAGCCTATAGCTCATAAGCTGGCGGGAGATGCCTTTCTCTTTAGCCGCCAAGGTTATATTGCCCCTGTTCCGCTTTATGCAGTTTCTAAGCTCGGTCTCTTTTTTTTCATATTCTTCCTGGGCAGTTATGAATTGTTCCCGATCTCTAAAGGGAAAGGATTTTTCACTCTCTTGGGCTTTTATTGGCATTATCCTTTCACTTGTGGCGGCAATTATCCTGTCGGAAGTGTATACCCCAGAAAAGGCGTGCAAATAGTGTTCATGGACATGCTTAAGGCCAATGTAGAGCTCGTCTGTGACCTGGGCTATGGAGCCGGCCAACATGTTCTCCAATTCTCGGATATTGCCTGGCCAGTGATATTTCTCCATGACCTCCCAGAGGGGCGGGTCTATTTTCAGGGCTTGCTTTCCTAAAAGATTATTGTATTTGTTTAAGAAAAAGTCAGCAAGCAGCATCAAATCATTCGGGCGCTTGCGGAGGGGCGGGATGTTCACGAGGACCACTGCCACGCGGTAAAATAGGTCAGGTCTCAGCCTACCGGAGCTAAGGGCTTCATGGGGGGATGAACCAATGGATACCACGAGTTTTAAGTCCAGATCCACTGGCACAGTGGAGCCCACCCTATAGGTGCGCATTTCCTGGATGGCCCGTAAGAGCTTAGGTTGCAACTCCAAGGGCATGGAGTCTAGCTCATCTAAGTACAGAGTACCGCCATTGGCCTCAGAGAGCATTCCTGGCCTATCTATCGCCCCGGTGAAGCTACCTCTCATAGTTCCAAAAAGCAGTCCTTCTAAGAGGTTGGCGGGGATTGCCGCGCAATTTAGGGCCAGATAGGGCTTATTTCTCCTGGGGGAGGCCTGGTGAGTGAGTTTCGCTAAAAGTTCTTTACCGGAGCCCGTCTCCCCTGAGATAAGAATAGGAAAATGATTGGAGGCATTACTTTTAATTACTTCAACGGCCTTCAGAAAATCCGGATCTTGTCCTACAATCTTTGTGGTAGGCACCTTGATGGGCTCGGAGCCCGGCCATTGGAGGGGGGGCTTGGAGTAGGGCCTGGCTGCGTTATACTCGTTTAAGAGGGGTTGGGTGAAGCAAATAGCCCCTGTTACCCTATTATCCCTTAAGATAGGGTAAACCCAATAAGCCGCATTTACTACTCTGCCCTTGTAAGTCATGTAGGGATAGATGTAGCCTAGGATTGGGCTGGCCGTTTTTTGGCAGATAGACATCACGTTGGGTCCCGTGATGGGGGCCAAGGCCTCAATTTCTTTTCTACCCAGCATTTCATTCTGGGTGATCCCATCAATCCTAGAATGGGCGTCGTTATAGTATATAACGCTTCCTGTGTCGTCTGTAACTATGACCCCTAGTGGGAAGGAATCGAACATTAGTTTCAATTGATCGGGGCTGAAGGCCAAAGTTTCCAGAAATTCCTGAAGGTTGGATACCGTGTTTGGCTGTGGAGTTTCGAGCGTCATACGTGACCACCTTGAGGATTTTATAGCATAAATATATCTTCGTGTCAAGAAGAACTTAGAATCTAATCTCCTAGGCTGGGCGTTTAATTTAGGACTTAAAATCCCCAGGCCCTGCCGTAGGGATATTGATTTTGTACCTTGTGGGTTCATTTTATTTAAAGGCTTTAAATTTAGCTTTAATCCTTGATCTGCGGGTACTTTAGCTTCTTAGCGAGCTTTTTAAGCCGCCTCATTGACTTCCAGTAAAAGAAAGGAAAGCTTATTTATATTTGAAACTTAATTATCCAAGTGGTAAGATTTATTACTTTTTTTCCAAAGCTAGAAGCCTTGAAATTCAAGGCAATGAATCTTGATGCTATATTTTGTATCAATAGATTTTTCCTCAGCAATATATAGATTAAATTTCAATTGCTTTAATTTATAGAATAATTTTTAGGTTTTGTTATTTTTTCAGAATTGAAATTTTTTGCACTGTATGCTTTGCCGATAAAACTCATTTAATTCTAACCATAAATTTCTAAATTCTCTGGAAATAGCGAGCGACTCTTTGAGGAGTGAATATGCGCATGTATTTTTTCGCAAAAGTGATTTTAGTCCTTATCTTTACGATCCCTTTATTATTTTTGGCCGGCTCCTGCGGCACCAAAGCGGAGGATCCACCTTGTTGGGAACCTACGGCATCTTACAATGCCGACGGGACTCCAGTAACCCAAGAGCAGATAGAAGAGGGTTCTGCGCTGCAAGTCTTTCGCCGGGTGGATTGCAACTAAATAGTACTAAACAAAAACCCCCACGTTCATGGGGGTTTTTTAGTTTAAAAATGACCTAAAGAGAGCATTTGTTTTTTAATAGTGTGGGCCGAAATGATAAAATAAGACCAATCCTGCCTGGACCCCGCCTTCCGAGCCGCGCTGGACTATGGGAGAGTCCGCCGCATCTCCTATGAGATAGCGGTAGCGGGCAAAGAGGTCCACTGAAAAGGAAGGGCTAAGATAGTAGTCGATGGCTCCGCCAAATCCCACGTCCTTGAAACCGGAGTCCAAGGTATAGACAGGGTAGCCGGACCTTAAAGATTGCTCGCCGGTTATGCCGAAATAGGTATTTAAGTAATGCGTATCCGCCAGGCTGGTAAAAGCCCCCAAGGACCAGTGCAGATTATCGCCCAAAGTGTTCACGTAGGAGGCCTGCATTTCTACCTCCAGGCCTTTTTGATCAGAGAGCCCCTGGAAGGCTTTCAGGGAAAGAAATACGTCCTCCAACCTTAAGGTGGCAGTCCCGCCAATAGTTAAAGCGTCATCCACGTCTCCAAGGCCTTTCAAAAGAGGGCTGTCATCTTCATCCCTCCTCATGCGATAGTTGAGTGCAGGGGCCAGCTCCAGGGTACCTGAGAGAAAATCGAATTTAATACCCAGGCCCTTACTAGTGGAGAGAAACACCGGACCGTACTTGAGATTAAAAAAGGGCAGGGGGCTCAGTTCCGAGTGTCTTCCCCCCTCAAACTCGGGGCCATAGAGCACTCCAAAGCCAATGGAGCCTGTAATGTAGGTGCCGCCATCGAAGCCCTCGTCAAAGACTTGGGCCCTGGCGCCCGTAGCCAAAAGGCATATCCCTAAGGCAAAAACTGTAAAAGTAATACGACAAGTCATAGAGAACCTCGATGGGGAAAAATAAGTAACTATATAAATAGTGTGGCGTCTCACGTTAAGAGATACTTTGGGCTTTGAAAATGACGGTCTATTTAGAGCCATTTTTAAACAATATTATATACGTACATTATATTAATTTCAATCGATTTCTAAGGTTAAGTTACAGTTCTTTAAGTTATTTTACTCGCCTAAATTTTATAAATTTTTATAGGATTGCGTGACCATATATTGTAGTTTTAATTTAAGGGTCCGATATCTTGATTATTATTCACATTGATGCAAAATATTTTCTAGAACTGTGGGTAATTATCCGATATCTTGTGTTTTTTGCGAAATGAGGATATTTATTAGAAAATTACTATAGTTACCTTGCTCCAGGGGAGCAAATTTCTTCTCCCTTTCTCAGGCAAAAGCCCCAAGGGATCGGATATTTGAACATAAGTATCTTAAATAACTAGTCTTTTTAATTTGTAGACCTTCAGTCTTAAATTTTGCTAGTTTTTTTGAATTGCAAAATTTTTTTCTATAAAAATAATATACTTAGAAGGAATAGCCCGGCCTCATCAGGGAAAAAATAAAAAAGTCTTAAAATTTTTCTTTTTTTGACATATTTTTTTAAAAATTCCACCTAAAAAAGGTTATACTATATATAGTTGAAGATAGTTTTTCCCTGGAAAATTTTTTTTCTTGCACCTTGGATCTCTCAAGAAAAATTGGGATTTTTTTCCTTGCTGCGAAGAGGCAGGAAAAAAAATTCTAGCTCTTTGGATAAGTACTTGAAATAACTAGTAATATTTTTTTATTTCCGCTTTAGGGCTATCTTTTGGAAAAAAATTTTACTTTGGGGATTTTATATTTTACTATCTTTTAACCATAAATTTACATTTTGATACTTTTTTAGCACTATAACTTATAATATTATCTAAAAAATACAAAATATTGTGCAACAAAAAACTGCTTTTTTGAGTAAAATTATACTAATTTATATGTATTTTGTGGACGGCTCACCAAGACATTGATCTTCTCAGAATTTATGGTATTTTATTCTTGTATCTCCTTAGAGGTAAAAACCTTAGTGGGCCTTTGAGGCTAGGATGACTCCCAATAATCCCTTTTTTTAGTACTGGACGAGCTTGTATTTCAAGGAGAATTAGGTATTATCCAGAGTGATTTTTGGATTCTGTCAGAGGTTTTTTCGTTTATCGTTTGGTTTTTTGCCTTATCTTTGTGTTTTGTGGACGGATAATTAATTTTCACCTATCTTGCTAGTAGCCAATGTAGCTTCAAACCAGCATGTCCGGTTCGGTGACAATTTCAAACATAATTTGTATAAATCATGATAATAGGTATTAATTTTTTATTTTAGCCTTAAATTTTAGCTATAATACCCATTATTTTTATGCAATTTATCTTATAAGATAGATAATTAATTACTTATCTGTTGCCTTTTTCAAAGGGTATGACATAATCTCTTTGGGGGATAAGAAATTATCGCCTCCAGTCCTTTTCTTTTACATTAAGGGCTGTGTCCAGGGCCTTTATCTTCTAGGTCCTGATTTGTCTAATCTTTTTTGTGTGATACGTGGGGGATCACTCACGTGGCGGCTAGTCGCTTCCACACTAATAAACACTTATGTGAAAGGAGTTTGACATGAGAGCTCAAGTTGAAGAAGCTCTAGGTAAAGTTCGTCCCTTCCTCCTGGCGGATGGTGGGGATATAGAATTGATCGATGTCAAGGACGGAGTTGTTGAGGTTCGTTTAACTGGCGCCTGCGGTAGTTGCCCCATGTCCCAGATGACCCTACGCCAGGGCGTGGAAAGAGTCTTGAAAGAGGCTGTTCCTGATATTAAGAAGGTGGTGGCGGTAAATCTCCCAGCTTTTCCGCCCATGTAGTACACAATTAATGCCCCTCAATAGAGCTTGGAAACCTTGTTTCCAAGGATAAGAATATTTTTCTCTTGCTTTTTACCTTTTTCCCAGGTATATGATTTATTTGAAGATTTTTGAGTCATATGCCGATACAAAATTGCAAAGCCCATGGTCTTGGGCTTAACCACATTTTTTGGTAGGTTCTTGTTAGCCGTGATGAAGAATGCTCGCCACATACTTTCTTTAAGTTCCACTGCCCTTTTGGGCACCTGGTGGTGGCGCATCCTTGACCGTGGCAAATAAAAAGCCGGACCCAAGACCATCATCTATATATAGTCCGGACGGATTTCATAAACCACGGTTCTTTTTTTAGGGCCGTGGTTTTTTTTTGCAAAAAAAGGGGATTTACATGATTACCTTGACCCAGAAGGCGCGCCAATTGGAAAGCGATTTGTTGACTCCCATCAGCCTTTTCATGGAAAAGGTGGGCACCAAAGGGGCCGGGATACTTTTGGAGAGCGCTGAGATTGGCGGACGCTGGGGACGCTATAGCGTGTTGGCAGCCGGAATCCTAATGAAACTTAAGGTCAAAGATGGTTTTTTGGAGGTGGAGACCAAGGTGCCAGCTTTGGCTCCTTTAAAAGGGCACAGCGGGCTTCCTTTTTTCATGGGTTTACAGAAGGTCCTTTCCTCCTTAGAAGTGGAACCCGATCCTAAGGCCTTGGGCCTCCCCTCGATAACTAGAGGCCTGTATGGATATTTGGGCTACGGGCTTGTAAGCCTCATTGAACCTCACCTGGCCCCATTGGTCCCAGCTAGCCAAGCAGAGTCAATCTTCGTCCTACCGGAAAAGGTCTTTCTCTTTGACCACGCCTACGGCCGGGTTACGGAACTGGCCTTGGAGGGCCCGGCTCTAGAGGAGGACTTAAAAATAGTCTCCCCCCAGCTAAACGGGGGCTATAAAGTTACCCCTTCCATGGAAGAGCATATGGACAAGGTCCGGGAGGCTAAAAAGCTAATAGGAGAGGGTGAGCTAATCCAGCTGGTCCTATCTGTGGGCTATGAGGCGCCCTATATGGGGCCGCCTTTGGATCTCTACAGGGCCCTAAGGCTTTTGAATCCATCTCCCTACATGTTCCATATGCAGTTCCCAGAACTCAGCTTAGTAGTCTCTTCCCCGGAGGTCTTGGTAAGCTGCACTGGCGGGGAATTGAGATTGTGTCCCATAGCCGGAACCAGGCCCAGGGGTGCCAATGAGGAGGAGGACAATCTCTTTGAAGTGGAGCTCGTTAATAATTTTAAGGAGCAGGCTGAACATGTAATGCTGGTGGACCTGGGACGCAATGATTTAGGGAAGGTGGCGCAAGCTGGAAGCGTTACAGTGGAAAGGTTTATGGACGTAGAAAGGTTTTCCCACGTCATGCACCTTACCTCCCAGTTAAAGGCCAAGCTAAAGGAAAATTTGGATGCCTTAGACGTGGTAAAGGCCACCTTTCCAGCCGGGACTGTTTCAGGGGCTCCCAAGATAAGGGCCATGGAGCTCATAGCCAAGATGGAAAAAGGGCCCAGGGGACCCTATGCCGGGGCTATTGGCTGGTTTGGCCTCGATAAGGGTAGTGTGGATCTAGACTTCGGCATCACCATTAGGGCAGCCTGGATAAGAGACGGCAAGGTTAACTTCCGGGCCGGAGGGGGCCTAGTCTACGATTCGGATCCCTATGATGAGTGGAGGGAGTGTCAGAACAAGGCCGAGGCTATAAGGCAAGCTCTTTTGCATTGCGGACAAAAGCTATAAGGGGGAAAAACATGTTTCTACTTATCGATAATTACGATTCCTTTACCTATAATCTCGCCCAGAGTTTCCAGTCCCTAGGACAGGACCCCAAGGTATTGCGCAATGACGACAATAAGCTCTTAGAGCTTGCCAAAGATCCAGCTTTGGAAAGGGTGTGCCTTTCCCCCGGACCAGGGCACCCGGCACAGGCGGGCCTGTGCGAGAAATTCTTGGAGCTCTTGTCCCAAAGGGAGAAAAAGGTGCCCGTATTGGGGGTATGTCTGGGGCATCAGGTCCTGGGAGAATTTGCAGGCTCCAAGGTAGTTGTAGCCGGACGGATCATGCACGGCAAGGTGTCGCCCATTACCCACACAGGGGAGGGGATCTTTTCCGGTCTACCCCAACAAATGTTGGTGGGTCGCTATCACTCCCTTTTGGTCTCGGAGCCAGAATCCGAGCTCAGGCATAAGTTTAAGGTGACAGCCCGAAGCGATAAGGGCGAACTCATGGCTCTAAGTTACGAAGATCAGCCCTGGAGCGGGGTGCAGTTCCATCCGGAATCCGTCTTGACCCCCGAGGGGAGGGATCTCTTGGAAAACTTCTTAACCGGAGACAGAAAGGCGCCCCTTATCCCCTTAAAGCCCCCCATTCCCCTTTCCAATATCTTTGAGGAGCTGGGTTTAAGGGGTGATCTAAGCCCCACCATGGCAGGGCAGATCTTTGAAAGGCTCATGGACGGAGAACTGTCCCAGGCTCAGGCCGGGGCACTGCTCTTGGCCTTGAGGGTCAAAGGCGAGACCCCGGTGGAGGTGGCAGCTGCCGCCACCTCGGTCTTAAAGAGGGCTGGAAGGGTACCCCAGGTGACAGGTCCCACCCTGGACGTGGTAGGGACAGGTGGTGACAATCGCTTTTCCTTCAACTGTTCCACTGGCACAAGCTTACTGTGCGCCTCCTTGGGCCACAAGGTCCTAAAGCATGGGAACCGTTCCGTGTCCTCCAAGTCAGGGAGCGCCGATGTCTTAGAGCGCTTGGGCTTTAATATAGAGGTGCCCCCGGAAAGAGTGCCCCAGGAGCTAGCTAAAAATAACTTTGTCTTTCTCTTTGCCCCCCACTATCACCCTGCCTTCAAATATATTATGCCTGTCCGCCGGGAGTTGGGGGTGCGTACCCTCTTTAATATCTTGGGCCCCTTAGTAAACCCGGCCATGCCCACCCACAGGCTCATAGGGGTCTATCAAAGTGAACTCTTGGACCTCATGGCCGGGGCCTTGGCCCGCATGGGCGGTAGTATCTCGGCTGTGGTGCACGGTGCCGGAGGTTATGACGAGCTTACCCCCATGGGTCCTGCCCAGGTAAGGATAGTCAGGGAAGGAAAGATAGAAAGCCTCACCTTAGATCCCAAAGATTATGGGCTATCCCCCTGCACCCCGGAGGATTTAGCCATCAAGGACCCCGAAGAAGGCGCCCAGGTCTTAAGAGAGCTTTTAAATGGGAAGGGCCCCAAGCCCATGGCGGAAATGCTCTCTTTTAATACGGGCTTGGCCCTCCATCTCTTAACAGGCAAGGGCATAAAAGCTTGCGTCAGCGAAGCGGCCTCGGCCTTAGCTTCTGGCTCTGCTGGGGCCCTCATCCCGTAAAATAAGGCCTTTGGCGGCAGAAGCTGTAATTTCCTTTGGTCTATAATACAATTAAGCAAAAAGGGGGCAAAATATGCCGCAGTTAAATGAAAAGGAGCTATTACCCACCTTGGGCCTTAAGGCCTTTAAACATGCCAAAGAAGAGGAAATAGAGCACTTAAAAGAAAAAGGCCCCGAGGCCTTAAGAGAAGAGATCAAAGCCTATAGGGCCTGCCTTTCGGTAGGGCCTGGGGTATTTCTAGAGGCCCTCTCTAAGGGGCTAAAGGCCCGCGGTCTTGCCATCATAGCCGAATACAAGAGGGCCTCACCTTCCAAGGGTGACATTTTACTTACCTTAAGCCCAGAGGATGCGGTCAAGGCCCTCATGGAAGCTGACGCCTTTTCCGTTTTAACTGAGGAAAAATTTTTTAAAGGCAGTACGGAATATCTAGCTAAGATGTCTGGCCACGGCATACCGATATTGCGTAAAGACTTTATCTACCATCCACTCCAACTCTATGCCACGGCACTTACCCCGGCCTCAGCGGTCCTTTTGATAGTGCGGCTCACCCCATCTGTGGCAGACTTAAGGGCCCTAATCCTCCTTTCTGAGAGCTTAAATATCTCACCTGTGGTTGAGGTATACTCTTCTGAGGATTTAGACATTGCCCGCTCAGCGGGTGCCAAGATAATCTTAGTAAATGCTAGGGATTTAGAAACCTTAAAGCTTGACCCTATTAATAGTCTGCGCCTTATTGATGAGTATCCTCCAATAGCTGGGGAATTTTGGATAGCAGCTAGCGGGATTATTTGCGCGTCAGATCTAAGGATCTGCCGCAAGATGGGTTTCATGGCAGTACTAATTGGCACGTCTCTTATGGATGGGGGACTTCCCAAAGAAAAGCTAAAAAGCTATATGGAGGCCTTAGCCCGTGGAAAGTAGGAAAGAAAATAAGGAAGGGGGCTCTTTTCCCTTAGAGCCTACAGAAGAAATGGGGCGAAATTCCAATTTCAATTCCCTAGAGCCCATAGAGGAAATGGGGCGAAATTCCAATTTCAATTCCCTTCCCCTAATTAAGTTTTGCGGCATTACCAGTCAAGAGGGGGCCAGTTTTGCTCGCAGACTACCTTGCGATTTTATTGGCTTTATCTTTAGTCCAGAAAGTCCCCGCTACATAGCACCTGAAATGGCAGCTTCCATAGATACTGGAGCTTGTAAGAGGGTAGGGGTTTTTGTCCATGAGACTTTCGACTTGATAATATCTATCATGGAAAAAGCGAGATTGGATTATGCCCAGTTCCATGGGCCTCAGGACATATCCGCTGCAAGTAGGATAGGGGCAGCTAGGGTAATAAGGGTCATTTGGCCTGAAAGCTACCAGAGTCCCCATGAGCTTCAAGAAGCCTTAAGCCTCTGGGAACCACATTGCGCCTTTTTTCTCTTTGACTCTGGAATTGCTGGAGGAGGCCATGGCAGGAGGATAGAAAAAAGCCGCCTTGGCTTTTTCTCCCTTACGCAAAAGCCCTCCATACTAGCAGGGGGCCTTGCACCAGACAATATTTTTGGCCTTTGGCCCAATGAATACCCCAGCCTCATAGGCATGGATTTCAATTCCGGGGTGGAAAAGTCCCCAGGGGTAAAGGACTTAGAGCTTATGCGCAAGGTTACCTCTCTTTTGCGTCCCCAAAATATTTAGTACTGGGGCCCTTCTTTTTCTAATGCAGTCTTTGGTTTTATAGCTTAGATAATAATTTTTTTGTGAGGCATTCATGAAGGCTTATTTTGGAGATTTTGGCGGGCGTTTTGTCCCTGAGCTTTTGGTACCACCCTTGGAAGAGTTGGAAAAGGCAATGGAGACTTACCTTACCAACCCTTTATATACCTCTGAGCTTAACTCTCTTTTGTGTCACTACGCCGGAAGGCCTACCCCTTCCACCTTCTGCCCCAATCTTTCCCGTGAGTTGGGCTTTAAGCTCTATTTGAAAAGAGAGGATCTACTTCACAGCGGCTCCCACAAGATAAATAACACCTTAGGTCAGGGACTTTTGGCTAAACGGATGGGGAAAACCCGACTAGTAGCCGAGACCGGGGCAGGCCAACACGGGGTGGCTACTGCAGTAGCAGCAGCCAGGCTCAATATGTCCTGCCTGGTCTTCATGGGTAAGGTGGATGTTGAGCGCCAGGCTAGTAATGTCGCCCGCATGCGCCTTTTAGGCTGCGAGGTAAGGCCTGTGCTAGATGGCACCCAGACCCTAAAAGACGCCATAAATGAAGCCTTAAGGTACTGGATAAGTTCTCAGGCCGACACGCATTACTGCTTTGGTACTGCCGCAGGACCCCATCCCTTTCCCACCTTGGTGCGCCATCTGCAATCGGTAATAGGCCAAGAGATAAAATTGCAGATAAATGACAGGGAAAAGAAAAACCCGGACTTAGTGGTAGCCTGTGTGGGAGGAGGCTCCAATTCCATAGGGGCCTTTTACCATTTTCTAGAGGATAAAAATGTGACCCTGGTGGGAGTCGAGGCCGCGGGTACCGGTACCCCTGGCTGCTATAATTCAGCACCCTTGAATCTAGGCTCACCTGGCATTCTCCACGGACAATTCTCTATGCTCCTCCAGACACCAGAGGGGCAGATCCTCCCCTCCCACTCAGTTTCCGCAGGTCTTGATTACCCATCGGTGGGACCGGAACATGCCTTTTTAAACGCAACAGGGAGGGTTCATTACGGGCTGGTAAATGATTTTAAAGCCCTTGAGGCCTTTAAGATCCTCTCTCAAAGCGAGGGCATCATCCCAGCTTTAGAGTCCTCCCACGCCCTGGCCTGGGTTTTGGAAAACCGCAAAGAGATAAAAAAAGACCAAGTAGTGGTAGTAAATCTCTCGGGCAGGGGTGATAAAGATCTTGATATAGCTAGAGAGCATTTGGATTTTTAAGCTAAGCTTTAAGGTTAAAAGAGAAAAAACGCTCTAATAAAACCAAGGAAAATAAAAATGTCTGGGAAAGAATCGGTATTGACGGAATGCATTTTAAAGGTAAAAGAAGAGGGGAGATGCGCCCGTATCCCTTTTGTGACTGGAGGAGTGCCGGATAAAGACTCCTTTTGGGATACTTTAGCGGAACTTGAGGAAAATGGCGCCGACATCATAGAGTTGGGGGTACCCTTTTCAGACCCAGTAGCAGATGGCCCGGTCATTGCCGCAGCTAGCCATAGAGCTCTGAGCCGAGGCGTTAGCTTGGCTTGGCTCCTAGATGGTCTTATGGAGAGAAAATACAAGGTGCCGCTAGTTATCATGAGTTACGCCAATCCCCTTTTACAATACGGTTGGTCAAAGGCAAATGGCACCAGTTTGGAGGAAATCAGAGACGCCTCTCTGGAAATATTAGCTGAGCATCTTTTTAAAGCCGGTATCAAGGGAGTCATTATCCCTGACGTGCCATTGGATGAAGCCGGCCCTTACCAAAAAGCCTTAGCCGCAAAAGACATAGATCTTATCGCCCTAGTGGGACCCAATACTTCCCTTGAGAGGATGGAAGAATATGCCAAAACAGCCAAAGGCTATGTCTACGTGGTGTCAGTCATGGGCATAACAGGTGCCCGTGAGGGTCTTCCCCCGGAGGCGATAGATACACTTACAAGGGCCCGCAGTGTTTTTTCCCTACCTTTAGCCTTGGGTTTTGGCTTAAAAGAACCAGGGCAGGTAAGGGGGCTTTCCAGCACCCCTGATGCCGTTATCTTCGGGAGCGCACTAGTAAAGCACCTGGAAGAGGGCAAAAGCGCTGCAGATTTTATGAAGCCCTGGCTCGTTGGGTAAATAGTTTGTTTAAAATGCCTTAAATGTAAGATATGGGAAAGATCTTAGGTTTTTTTTAGAGCTAATTTTCTGGGGCTAACTTGATTTTAAGTATTACCGGATGATAATTATTGGACATTTAAAAGCCTTGTATTCTTTGTATTTTTAAACATTTTCACTTTTTCGTATTTCTCTTTGCAGTATGAACTACAACGTCTTTATAGAGTTGGATATCCAAGAATCTGAAAGTCTCGTAAAACTTCTCTTAATCAGAAAGGCGCAAAAAAGTATATAAATACCACTAAAATCACTAGCGTCCTAAAAGCAGGTTTTTTTCCTGGTTGAGACCATCTGATAGTGGCTTAAATACAGGCTTATCGCAGGAATTTTTGAAGATCTACAGTGAAAGACCCCTTTAAAGACCCCTTTGGCGTCAGCCAAAATCCCCTCCCAAAAGGGAAAGCAAGTGGCCAAAAGAGAGCGATGCCCAAATTTTTTCCCCGGAGGAGGCGTCCACATATTGTATTGTCCAGATTTTAGAATTTGAGTTGGCATACTTTTTGCTAAACACCCCATTTATCGCCTCTTTTACAGGTTCAGAGAAGCAGCTGTCCTAATCAGATGCCTCTATTTTTCGATCGATAAAAAACTTCAATTTTTTTATTTCTGGGTATCATGTTTTCATCAAGCTTTATTCATGATTTCACCTCAACCTAAGTTTGCTCAATCGGAAATGGCTTTGGAAATGGCGTAAAATCAAGCCATTTAGCTGTCCTATTTAAAAAGGAGAAAAGGATTCCCTAGGAGTACTAATGTTGGATATTAAAAGTTTCTAGCGATTGGAGAACGTTGGTAGTGTTAAAAGAGTTTGTTGGCCTGTATAGGCGGGGCTTCTTTTGGTGGCGGCTTTTTATCGCAGTGCGGTACTTCGAGCCAATCAAGGAGTACCAAGTAAGTGAACCAGTTAATTCTTAGCAGGTGTATTAGGTTAGAGAAATTCCAGCTGACCTTGGTTGGAAGAAACTGAAGATACTTCACGAGCAGCACGGCTGTTAAGGCTGTGTAAATTTGAATGCGGACGGCATTTTCCGAAACTCCAAGAAAGGACTTAATTATCAAACTTTGCTTGATACATTTGAAGAATAATTCTACCTCCCACCGTTCCCGGTATAAATCAGCAATGGTTCGGGGGGACAGATCAAATTTATTCGTAATGAATTGCAATTTGGATTGCTTGATTGGATCTATAATGGTTACCAGCCGCCAGCCCTAAGGGCAATCCTCATAGGCTTTCTTGCTTCTCAGGCGGATAACCTGATCCTTTAAAACTTGGCAAGGTATGCGGGAACTCTTGGCAAGCAACTTCTTTTCCTTATGTCCCCTTGCCTTTTTGGCTTTTTTGGCGGTATTCTTGCCTTTTCTTTTGTCTTCCTTATTAAGAGATGGCTCATAAGGCTGACTTTCAGACTTGAGGGTATCCAACTCTTTGATGACGTCGTAGTTCATATTTTCTTTTGACCTGGTACCGAAAAAGATCCCTTCCGTTGTCCATCTGTAAAACAAGGAGTAATCTACGTATCCTCTATCCATCGCCACAATGCTTTCTTTAGGGAGCGAGAGTGTCCTGGCGGCGATGAGATCATGTTCTTTCGCAACGGACACGTTGACAAATCTGGGTAGGTTAGTCTCATTATCCAAAAGCGTATGGATTTTAATACCCACCTTTGGAGGTTCTGTAATGCGCCCAATTATACTTTGAGGCTGAGGCTTATGGTGGATGAATCAAGAGAAAAAAATGGGTTTTCGAAGGAGAAGCGCCTTCCACTACTAGGTAATCTTCTTCTGATTTCGGTCAAGACCATCTCGAAAGCGTCCTTGAACACCTCCCAATTTCTGCGTTTATTGTTGTATTAAATGGTTGATTTGGTGGGGAGTCTACTCAAGAAAAGTTCCTGTATCCTTTCCGGAGATGTGGCAATGGTTCCTACCAAATCCCTTAAAGATTCTGCTCCGGCCAACTGGCAAGTTACCATAGTACATAAATGTGTCCACGAGTCGAACCCCCTACAAGACTTATCGCTGTTAAATTTGTCGACAAGGGCTCTAAAAGGGTTCCGTGGTATAAGGGAAAGTATCTGGGCAATGAGCGGCAGGTTAGACTTTTTTATGGTCATGGGTACCTCAATATCTAGTATGCTAGGAAAAAAATTTCAAAAAACCGTACCGCAAAATCAAAAGCATGTCAAAATGTCACTTAATTCATGTTAAATTGATATAAATAGTATAAATAAGACTGTAAAGATATTTTTATGTATTTTTAATATTAAAAAGATACAAATAGCTATTACTTATATCACATACGCTGATTTTAATCAGGACGCTAGTGCACTAAAATAGTTAAAATTGAATAGGACATGCGGAAAAGAGGCTACTTTTAAAATTTCGCATATCTTTGCAAGTTCTAAATGTTAAGCTTATCGCCTCTAAGCCAAAAAAGCCTAGATGATTGCCCTTTAGGCTTGCTTCTTTTGACCATTTATTATAGATTTACGAAATATATGCGGTGGTCAACTAGGTGCTAAGTCATCAGCAAAACTGGGACTGGCATTTTAAAAAACCCCATAGTTTTAGCCATGGGAAGGTTCAGCTTACTAAGTCGGGGTACAATTGAGCCGCGATACCTTTGCCCATAATTTATCTTATTCATCTTGTGCAAAACGGAGATTATTAATGAAAACAAAGAAAAAAATGGTATTTGGAAAGGCAGCCTGTTTGATTGCCTGCGTAATGATGTCTTTATCCCTATTGTTTGGTTGCGGAGAAGAGCCAACGCTGAGGGTAGAGATGGAGACATTAAATGGAGTTCCAACATCTTTCCAGTTTGTAGACGTGGCAACAGGCAAAAAAATTTCCTATACGACTCTTATCTTCAAAGGGCAGCCTGTCTTTCAGGCGCATGCCATGTCTCAAGGCGTATACTTAGCTTTTGACGAAAGTCAATACAGAGTCGAGGGCAATACTACAACTTTTAGTGGAGGAGTCGTGATTACGCCGGCTGCTGAATGGAAATATACGATTACTGATGCACCAGAGTGCAAACCGGGAGGCAAAACGAGTTTCAGTTTCAGTGCAT
Organism: Deltaproteobacteria bacterium; assembly: GCA_031279515.1. GTDB lineage: Bacteria > Desulfobacterota > Desulfarculia > Adiutricales > Adiutricaceae > JAITII01. Next base: position 20,519 of record JAITII010000111.1, on the reverse strand, counting down.
GTGAGCTTTCTATAACAGGTCCCAAGTGAAGACCTGTGAGGCGCCACAGATAGCTACGTAAAAAGTCATCAATAACTTGCTATTATCAGTGTGGAAGCTATATATTACCTGCAAGGCTACTTCTAAATTATAAGCGCCACAGATAGCTACCTTAAAGCTTTTACTAGCTTAAGAGTTTTGCCTAATATAATCGGACATCTGGGTGATAAGGCCTTCCACTGTCTCTATAAATTCCTGGTTTTGCATCTGGACTTTAGAGATGTCACCTTCTTTTGCCGTCTTTTCCATAACTGCGGCCAGATCACCTACTTTTTTGGCGCCAACATTTAAACTGCTCCCCTTGATGCTGTGGGCCACTTTGGCGTAGGAGGGAAGATTTTCGGGTTCTATCTTTAGCCGCAGCTCGTCTAAAAGCTTGGGGGTGGTCTCAATGTACATTTTCAAGACCTCTTGCATAAGCTCTTTGTCTCCGCCTAGCTGCTCTAAGCTGGCTTGCTCGTCAAAGCCTCCGTCCCTTAAGGTTTTGCTGGCTCCCCCTTTTAGGCTGGGGGAAGTTTGGGCATGCCCGCCGGATCCAAAGGGGCTAGGGTTTTCTTCCACTGTGGCGGAAGCTTCCATGGCGTTTGGTATTTCATTTCGGCTGTCTTTTTCAGTGATGGGCTCATAGACCAAAATTGGCGCTTTGGCATCGGGATCTTGGGCTTTTGAACTTGCGATTTCTTCTCTGGGGCTAAAGGCTTTAGTTAAAGGATCAAGACCTTGGCCACTAGCAGGGCTTGGAGAGTCTTCCTCCTGGGGCTCAGAAAGGAGCTCTTCTATTTTTTCTTTGGGGAGCCACTCCATTAAAATACTTTCCAATTTTCCGTGCTCGATGGGCTTGGAGATGAAATCATTCATGCTGTGGGAGAGGAACATCTCCCTTACCCCTGCTATGGCGTTGGCAGTCAAGGCAATGATAGGAACATTCTTGCCGCCGGGGAGCTCTCTTATGCGTTCAGTGGTCTCTATGCCGTCCATGCCAGGCATCATGTGGTCCATGAAGATGAGGTCGTAATAGTTTTCTTGGAATAGTTGTATTGCTTCAGCACCTGAATTGGCTGTGTCCACCATAAGCTTAAAATGAGACAAAAGGCCTTTTGCTACTTTAAGATTGATGAGAATGTCATCCACCACCATGACTCTGGCAGTAGGGGCGATGATGGTAATGTGGTCTAATTTATCCCTTACGCCTTTTCTGCTTTCAGTTTCATTTAAAACATTGGCTATAGTTATGGAGTATAAAGGTTTTTGAAGCACATGGAGCCCTCTAGTCTTTTTACTCTTTTCTCCGTAGTTAGTAACAAAGGCGGGCTTTATTTTGCTTCCCTTATCTTTTAAAAGATCCAAAACGGGATTCACCATCTCAACAGGTGCCAAGAGATAGTTAAAGTTTTTAGCATCTAGTGTCTCGCCTAATTGTTTAAAGTCAGGGATTAGAGTAAAATCTGCACCAAGCTTTTCCATGTTGTAGCGATAAGCTTGTGAGTTTTTTTCTGACGGCTCTATAATAATGGTTTTTGAGTTTTGCGGGTCTTTTAAAGTGGTCAAAGGCACGTATGTGTCTGGAATATTCTGTTTTAATGTTACTGTAAAGACGCTTCCTTTTCTATACTCGCTTTGGACAGTAATGTCACCTCCCATTAAAGTTGCTAGCCTTTTGCTTATGACTAGTCCTAAACCAGTTCCCTCTATGCCCTTATTTTTGACTTTGTCCAATTGGCTGAAAGACCCGAAGAGCTTTTCTAGGTCCTCTGGTTTTATACCTATCCCTGTATCTGTAATGGAAATCTTTAAAAAGATTTGGGTGTTTACGATGTATTCGTCATTTTGCAGAGATAGGACCGGGGAGGCATCTGGTTTAATTTCCAGCCCCGATGCGTCGGAAGAGGGGGTCTCGCCTTTAGTATCAGAGGCTTTTTCTGTTTCAAGCTGCAAATCATTTTGGGTAGCTAATTTCGGATTTTGACTATGAGGCCCATAAACATCCGAAAGGGCCTCTATGCGAAGGGTCACTGTGCCTTCTTTAGTGTATTTTACCCCGTTACTTAAAAGATTTAATAGTATCTGCTTAAGTCTTGTCTCATCGCCATTTAATATGGCAGGAAGGTTATTGTCCACCTCAACCAAGAGCTCTAAGTTTGATCCCATGATGCGGGCGTTTATGATATTTATGAGGTCTTGGATCAAGGAACCAAAATGATAATCGGAGTCTACCAACTCCATTTTATCAGACTCTATTTTAGAGAAATCCAATATGTCGTTAATGATGGATAAAAGTGAGTTTCCAGCATTCTGGATATTGGAGATCATTTCGGCAATCTCTTCAGTTGGTTGTTCCCGCAAGGCCAGTTCCGCCATGCCGATAATGGCGTTCATGGGGGTTCTTATTTCATGGCTCATGCGTGCCAGAAAATCGCCCTTGGCTGTTGAAGCTTTGGTTGCCTCGTCTTTTTGCATTAGAAGTTCTTTAGTTCTTTCCTCCACAATATCTGCCAGTCTAGCCTTATCACTTGTGTGTTTTTTAATTAGGAGAAAAGATAAGGTTAAGAGCAAAAAGAGCATTATAGAAAATCCCAAAAGTATTGGGATCCTGGAGCGGAGGCGTTCTCCTCTATAATCAAAAGACTTCTGTTGCCAGCGGTCGGATATATCTTGTGCATCTGTTACTGGGATGGCCTTGCTTATAATCGAGCGCAGTAAGATCTCATCTTTATTGAAACCAAAGTAAGAATCGAAGGTGTAGTTGAAAGTGTAGTTGACTTTGAAGCCAGGTTGCTCCATAAAGTTCGTCATGCTTAAAGTCAGGTTTCTGGTCCCCATGAAAAGATCTATCTCCTCATCGGTAAGGGCCTGAAAAGCCTCTTGGGACGAATAGAAAGTCACTGTGTTTGTATGGTTTTGGAACCATTTTCTAAAAGCTTCGGCGGAGCCGGTATTTGCAACTAATCCCACTCTAGCGTAGAGGACCTCGTTTATTTCTTTGTCGGGTATTTTCGTGGTGGAAATTAATGCGTATTTGTCCTTGGAATATCCCACTGTGGCCCAGATAAAACGTTCAATTCTATCTTCGGACTTTATAAGTTCCGTCACCATGGAACACCCGCCATTTTCCAAAGCTAATAGGATTTCGCTCCAGCTAGCGGGAGTTTCGCGCCAGAGCTTGAAAGTTAGCCCAGAGATCTGCGAAATTTGTTTTATGACGTCAATGGCCACACCCTGAAACTCTTCTTCTATGTCATTGTAAAAGGACAAAGGATAATTATCGAATTCAGCTGCGTAGATAATTGGTTGCTGCATTCTTACTTTTCTTTGCAAATATTCCAACTCTTCCGGTGTGAGCCTTAAAAAAAACTTGTGTTGGAGGTACTCGAAAAGGCCCTTGTTATAGAGTTCCACTAAATGGAACTGAATGCCAGCATTTAAGGCTTTCTGGAAGACGGTTATTATTGGTTTAAGCTCTTCGTTTTTTGTAGAAAGTGAGACGTCTGAATAAAGAATGGGGATGTAGTCGAAGGTTTCCACATCGGGGAATTTATCGAAGGCGGCCTCGGCCGTTGACTCAGTTAAAAAAGCGTCAATGGCTCCTTCGCTTAAGAGCTTATAGGCCTCGTCCTCGGTTTGCACTTCTACCACTACAAAACTTTCAGGGGCATTGTTGCGCACCAGATCGATAACCGTAGAGTTGGCAATAAACCCGTAGCGCAAAGGAGTCTCCCTTTTTTTGGCTAGCTCGTAAAGGGGCTCTGCGTCCTTCATGCGCATGTACTTAATGGCTCTTTCCGCTATAGGGGAAGTCATGAATAAGATTTTCTCGCGCTCTGGAGAGATTGAGAAATCGCCGCAAAAATCCACTGTGTTGTTATTCATCCCAGCAATGAGCGTCTCCCAATCCATAAGCTGTGGGGAAATTTCGATGCCAAAGAGCTCAGAAAGATACTTGCAAAAGTACGAAGAAAAGCCATGTATGTTGCCGTCTTGTCCTAAAAAAGCCTCCGTGGAAAATGGCGCACCGTAGATCAAATAGCTCCGGTTGGCTTTAATCCTTTCCACGGCTTGGATATCCTCTTCTGTCACGCCCGGGATATCCCTATAAGACGCAAACTGTGCATATTGGATCTTACTAGCTGCGTTTTCCCTGTCTCTCGCATAGAGGGAAGTCCCTAAAAAGGATGAGCTTGAACGGGAAATAAAAGCCGTTATCAGAAAAAGTAAGACCAAGGTCAAAAAATATGTGAGACTTTTTGAAATCATTAGACCAAAATATTTTGTCCCATTAGTTCAGAGCCATCACCGGAGTATTTTTGGCAAAATAAGAAAAAAGTGGCATCTTTTGGATAAAAAGCAAGCTGGAACCAAAAAATCATGAAAGGCTAATAACTTTTAATCACCTCCCCTTAGTAGAAATAAGTATTTTTTAAGTTTTCCCGCGAAAGACAAGAGCTTTTCCCGCTGCTAAGGAACATCCAAAGGCTAGCCAAGGGGCACTATTTTCCTCTTTCTGCTCTCAAAATGGGAAAACAGGTATTTAGCTAGTTTCCCACTAATTATCAAAGTACCTTTTCAAAACTGCCCTCCCTTTTTCCGATTTCTTCTGGCTCTTAAAGAGTTTGCCAGGATCTGTGGAAGCCTTAACAAAGAAAGCCTTACTTTCATGGATTAATGAGTATAGCTTTGGAAGACTCATTAGTGTCAAGCATTTAGTAATAATTGTACAAGCTTAGCTCTTTCAATAATAGCAGAAAATCCGCTCTTTAATTTATAGTCATGTCCTCATAGCTCCCAAGGTCAAGGTGAAAAGCTTCTTTGGCTATGTCCTTGTGCCTTCAAAACTTTGTTTATTTTATGCATGCAAAAGTTCCGGCGCAAAGCTAAATCCAGGCAAAAAGCTTTAGGCTTTTCATTGGATCTTCTAGAGGCAGCGGTGGCAGCATATTTCAAGAAGCCCGCGGCCTATAAGAGAAAATTTTCTAAAATAAACATAAAAATTCATATAACTATCTTGTATTTTGCCTAACTTGGCATATTAACATAATCTTTACACCAAAATCAATAATTAAACAAGCTGCAGCAAAATATGTGCCAAATTTAGCAAATTGCCGAATTTTATCATATAATACTAACTATTGCTTTCTCATTTAAAGTTACCTGCAGTTGCCACTAGCTCATTTTTTTACTATTGATAAACTGGAATGTAACCCAAAAGATTCGAGCAAATAGTATAAGTCCACATTTAGAGCATTTATGAAAAAAGAGGCGTTTAGCCCATTTCGAGGCGATTATACAGATAATTGCCACAAAGTGGTATATTCAATAGCTTTCTTGAGATTAGCACCTAATTTATCTTTGATCAAGAATCTTGGCTTAGCCGCTTAGCCTTTCTGGTCTTAAGTATCCGAGCTTTAAGAAATTTCTATTCCCTTTGAAAGAAACTATCTATGGCCAGCTTAACATTTATCTTTTCTGGTCTTGGTTCCCAATGGACCAATATGTGCGAGGAGCTTTTAAATAAAGATGACGCCTTTACTAAAGCTTTCCGCGAGTTTGACAAAATATTTAGAAGCTTTTCTGGATATTCCCTTGAAAATCAACTTTCTTTCAGCCCAGATCTAGCCCAGGCCTCTTTTTGGCACCCAGCAATCATGGCAGTAGAATATGCCCTTTTTCAGAAAATAAGTCCAAAAATTCAAAAGCCTTCCTTAATCTTACCCCAGAGCGGTGGTGAGAATATGGCTGCCTTACTTTTTGGAGTCTATTCACTCTCGGAGGGCATCCGCTTAATCTACGAAGAGACCCATTTAATGGGAAAACTCCCACCTGGAAGACTTCTCCTTCTTGCTGGCCCCCAAAAGCTCTCTTTACAGTTCGCCTCCCAATACGGGCTTCAATTAGCTGGCATAAATTCCCCCAGCTCTATAGTAGTGGGCGGCCCCCCAGGGCTCATTGAAGAACTTTTATTAATGCCAGATTTGCCGATAACTTTAAAGCTTTTGCCATCGGATTTCTCCTTTCATACCCCCGCCTTAGATCCCTACTTAGCTTATTTTTATGAAAGGATTAAAGATTTAAAACCTTCTAGTAGTCTCTACCCCATCATCTCTTCCGTGGAAGCTAGGGTTCTTCCAGGCCAGAGCTTTGATGCCTCTTATTTTAGCCGTATGATCTCCAGGCCCTTTTATTTTGAGAAGGCGGCTACCCTGGCTATGGAGTTGGGGGCTAGAACCTTTGTGGATTTCTCCCCACATCCTGTCCTCCAGTTCTCATTAAATGAAATAGCCCAACATCTAGGCTATGAAGTGCGCATCTATCCCCTCATGGAAAAAAATACTCCTTATCGTGTTCTCTGGAAGGAGTTGGAAAAGGGCCTAGCAAAACTGTAGCTATAGCCCTTTCTTGGTTTATAGGGCCAAGGTATTAGCTAAAGATAGCGATAATCCTTTTCTTTTGGGCTAATTAGCCTTCTTTGGCCTTTCAGGCTCCTTGGAGCTATCCCCAAGCCCCCCCCTTTAATTATGGAACGCACCGCTATATATAGTGGTACATTTTAGTTGCATGTTAATATGCACTATATATCAAGAGTTTAGGCAAGAAAGTACTTATTTTGAAATGGCAGTATAATTTTTAAATTATTTTAGCAAAAAAAGTTCTATTCTTTTGCCAAACTTTGAGGTAAAATACTATCAATTGTAAGAAATTTTATACATTCCGCTTTGCGGCTAAAGTATTGATTTTATTACTAATTTTTCTCTAGAATGAATTTCTCATTTTCTCACCTTTCTATAAGGTTAAAGCCGGCAAGGGCCTTGTTTTAGCCAAAACTGAAAGGTCAGTAATTTGCGGCACTTTGGGGGGGGTTAAGGATGCTTAAAAAGATTTTTTTGGCTCCTGGCTTTTATTTTCATAGCAAGTTTACTAAAAAGAAAAAGAAGTTCCGCTCAGTGGCAAAGACCTATGATAAGGGTCCTGTGATACGCCTCTCCCTTTTATTCTGGCTACTGACTACCCTAGTAGTGACAGTGGGGTACACTAGTTTGTCTGGAGCTTCAGAAGATAATAGGGAACTAGCGGTTCCTACTGCGGCAGTGGCGCCTTTCCCTTCAGCATTGCCGGGCTCTTCGGCAGCTATTGTACCTGCGCCCCAGTCCATGGCTGAGGCAGCCAGAGTGGATGGGAACCAATTGCCTGCGGCACAACCTGCTACCCAGACTGTAGAGCCCGTGCAGGCGTCCCAAACCACCGAAGGCTCTCAAACTGGGGGCAGCTCTGCCCAAACTTCTGTCCAAGCCTCCACCTCTGGCGGGCAACCTGGAACGCCAACCCCATTGGTAGTGCCTTTAGAGCTCCAAGGGACAGGGCAGGGGCCCATAGCGGCACAGCAGCCCGAGGTCTGGTTGGTAATCGTGACCACCAGCCCCAAGTCCAAAAGGGAGCTAGTGGAGCAGGAGCAGAGGTCCTATAAAAGGCGCGGGGTTAATTTGGATATCCTGGATACAGATGCTTACCCCAGGCTTAAGTCAGGGATGTGGTCTTTGGCACTTGGACCCTTTGATAGTAAGGCCGATGCCGAGGCAGCAGCTCTGCGCATCCAGCCCAATGTCAAAGAAACGAGAGTATTGCGCGGCCTATGAGTGAAAGCCAGAGCCAAGGGAAAGAATACAAAAACTCACACTATGCGTTTTTTTCTATCCTTTCCAACTCTACTTTAATAGTATTGAAGCTCGTAGCTGGGATAATAACTGGCTCTGTGGCCATAATCTCTGAAGCGGTGCATTCTTGTCTGGATCTCTTAGCCTCCTTTTTGACCTTCTTAGCCGTAAAGTATTCTGATACCCCTCCGGATCCGGATCACCCCTTTGGCCACGGAAAGGTGGAAAACTTAGCCGCCCTCTTTGAAGGTATTTTAATCATTGTAGGTGGGCTCTATATTGTCAAGGAAGCCATAGAAGGGCTGATGGAGGGCCACAAATTACCCTCTTTGACAATAGGCCTTGCGGTCATGTTCGTTTCTTCCTTGGTAAACTTTCTGGTCTCAAGGATTCTTTTCAAGGCTGGCAAGAGGACAGGATCCCCGGCCTTGGTTGCTGACGGCTGGCATCTCCGCACCGACGTTATGACTTCTTTGGGGATTTTTGGGGCCCTTTTGATAATTCACCTAGGTAACCTCATAAATCCCGCCTGGAAGCTAGACTTCATCGATTCCGTGGCGGCCATGGTGGTCTCCTTTTTCATCATCAAGACAGGTTGGGCCTTAGCTAGGGATGCTGTGTCCACTTTAGTGGACCATTCCTTAACCAAAGAGGAGCTAACCCTGATAAGGGAACATATAGCCCAGTTCGCGCCCAGGATAAAGGGTTACAGGAAACTTAGATCCCGTAGGTCTGGACCCTTTCAGATAGTCGTGGTAGATCTCTTGGTGGACGGCTCTTTATCTGTGGACGAGGCCCATAGCTTGGGCATGCAAGTGGTCTCGGGCATCCAGGAGCATTTTCCCAAGGCGGATATCACCTTCCACTTAGAGCCTGTGGACCACGATGGACTTGTGGCAGATCCCTATCTTTAGCTTCTTTTAAAGGTTTTTTCTTTGATGCTTGTCTTGGCTTTGGAAAGTTCCTGCGATGAGACCGCCTGCGCTTTGGTGGAAGGGAATCTGGTTTTAGCAGAACTTGTGCGTTCCCAGGTGGATCTGCATCAGAAATACGGGGGCGTTGTCCCTGAGATAGCCTCCCGGGCTCATCTGGAGGCTATAGATATAATTAGCCAAGAGGTCATAACAAAAGCTAATATTGACCTTAAAGACCTTGCTGGCATAGCCGTGACCATGGGCCCTGGCCTTGTGGGGGCCCTCCTTGTGGCCATTAACTTCGCCAAGGGACTGGCCAAGGCCACAGGGCTTAAGGTTACCGGGGTAAATCATGTCAAGGCCCATGCCTTGGCCCCCTTTTTGAAAACTTTAGGCCAAGAGGACAAAGAGCTAAGGGATCTTAAATTTCCTCTAGTTGCCCTGGTGGTCTCCGGAGGGCATACGAGCTTATTTCTCATGGAGGACTTTTTGAGTATCCGGACCTTGGGGACCACCTTGGATGACGCGGCAGGAGAGGCCTTTGATAAGTCGGCTAAATTAATGGGTTTTGGCTACCCTGGGGGAGCCATCATAGAAGAGTTGGCTACAGGCGGGGATCCCAATGCCTTTAAGATTACAAGGCCCTTAATCCGTGAGGGCTTAAACTTTTCCTTTAGCGGCCTTAAGACAAGGGTCCTTACCTTATATCAGGAAAACTCTTTAGACAAGGTGCCAGCTGATGACCAATCCCTAAAAGATCTTGCTGCCTCCTTCCAAGCTGCCGCCATTGACGTTTTGGTCTCCAAACTGGCAAGAGCCATAGAGCTTTCCAAGGCAAAAGGCGCAATCTTAGCTGGAGGCGTTGCAGCCAATAAGGCCCTTAGAAGTAGGGCTCGCGAGGTCGTGGGCCAAATGGGCCTTCCCCTGTATGTACCCAAAGTGTCTTGGTGCGCTGACAATGCCTCCATGATAGGCTTTTTGGGGGCTCTGCAGCTTGAGCGGGGTGAAAATATCCTAGGGCTTTTAGCAGAACCCAAGACCCGTTGGCGCGTGGAAGATCCCCTATGACAGGACCTAAAGAAAGGCTAAGAGAGCTGGGGCTAGCCCCTTTAAAGGGCCTAGGTCAGAACTTTTTAGCCTCTCCCCAGCTTGCGGAAAAAATAGCCAAGGAGGTCTACAGGCAGGGGGAAAAAAATATTGTAGTGGAAATAGGACCTGGACTAGGAGCCTTAACTTTTCCCCTCTTAGACTTAGGCTTAACTGTCTATGCCCTGGAGATAGATAGGGGCCTTGCAGCAGAACTTGCCAAAAATAATGAGGCAACTCACAGGTCCCTTATTATCTTAAATACCGATGCCTTAAAGGTTGGCCTGGATACTTTACCCACAGGTCCCAAAACTATCTGCGGAAACATCCCCTATAATATATCTTCCCAGGTTTTAATGTGGTTTTTAAGCACCTTTAATGGTAAGTCTCCGGGGGTATTTTTACTCCAAAAGGAATTGGTCATAAGGCTCCTAGCTAGCCCTGGTTCTAAGGACTATGGACGCATCACAGTACCAATGAAGCTCTTTTTTGAGCTATCTTCCCCTTTTACCATAGCCCCAGACGCTTTCCGGCCGCGCCCCAAGGTGGAAAGCGCACTTTTGGTTTTAAAACCAGTATTGGACCCCCCCAAGGTGGATATCCAGAAGTTATCCGCCATGACCAAGATCTGTTTCCATGCCAGACGCAAGACCCTCTACAATAACCTTATCTCAGCCTTTGCCCCCCAAGAGGTGAAAAAGGCCTTAAGCCAGCTTGGCTTGGACCCTGGCCTGCGCCCTGAGACTTTAGCCCCAGAAAGCTTTGCCAAGCTGGCAGCTTTCTTCTGGGAAGACGCCCCTAGCTAGTCTCTCTAGGCAAATTCGGTTTTTCTAGGAAAAAATGCTAGTATTTAAGCTATGTATATGATCTTGCAAGTTTTTGGGCCTATTTAATGTAAGAGCTTTTTGCCAGGGGTAATAAGACAAAATAAGCTGGGCACTTTAGGTGAGAGCATGGAAGAGATCCAGGTAAAATCTAAATCCGGCCCCATAGTGGGGGAAACTTATAAGGGGATTTCGTCTTTTAAAGGAATACCATTTGCCCGGGCTCCCATTGGCGAGTTGCGCTTTGCCCCTCCCCAGGACATTGCTCCCTGGACAGCACCCTTAAAGGCTTTTAACTATGGACCCATTGCCCACCAGTACTTTGACTCCAGTGATTTCTTAGCCCCCCCAGCCCGCTCTTATACCCTTTCCGAGGACTGCTTGAGCCTTAATATCTGGACTAAAGAAGCAGGAAATGCGGAAGCTAGGCTCCCAGTCTTTATCTTTATCCACGGGGGCGGATTTGCTATAGGATCTTCCGGCCAGCCCATGTTTGGCCGCTTTTCTTTTGGGAAAAAGCTAAAGAGCCTCTATGACGGCTCTTTTTTAGCTGGCCAGGGCATTGTGGTGGTGACTTGTAACTATCGCTTGGGTGCCTTGGGATTTCTGGCCTCCAATGAGACCCTCAAAAGACACGGGACCACCGGCAACTGGGGCCTTTTGGACCAGCTAAAGGCCATAGAGTGGGTAAAAAACAATATCGAAGCCTTTGGCGGAGATCCCACAGAGATAACTGTGGGAGGAGAGTCAGCCGGCAGTATGAGCGTCTCTGCTCTTATCGTATCGCCTTTGGCCAAAGGCTTATTTCAGCGGGCAATTTTGCAAAGTGGCACTATCTTTTCCTTTCCGCAGGTCCCAGTGGCCAGGGGGGACCTAACTAAGGGCATCAAGGTGGGAAATATCATGCTGAGCTTGATGGGCCTGGAAGACAATGAAGAGGGGTTTTTAGCACTGCAGAAGGTCCCGGCAGGCACTTTGGCAAAGCTCTCTGCCCTCAATATGAACTTTACCAAATTGTCCCCCTTTGCCATGTTTCCAGTTGCCGATGGTTACGTCATACCCTTTAATCCCTTAGAAAAAATGGCCCAAGGCGAGTTTAACCAGGTTCCACTACTCTTAGGGACCAATGGGGACGAAGGAAGCATTTTCATCCCAGAGAAGGCCGATATTAGGGAACTGGAAAGCTCTGAGATAACTTTTTTGGGCAGTAAGGCCTTAAAGTTCTTTTTGGAGCTTTCTGGGCTTAGCGGCCTTAAGCCCTATGAGCGCACCCGCAAGGCCATAGCTTACGCAGTTTTTACAGCTGGCACTAAAAGGCTCGCAGACCTTTATAGTAAATACCAAAATACGTATGTTTACAATTTCAACTATTCTTCCATCCCAGCTAGGATGTTGGGGCTAGGTCCCCACCACGCTGCTGAGCTTCCCTTTATTTTTAATACCCTTCCCAAGCTCAGCTTGGTGTGGGGCTTTCATGCCAAGAAGTTGTCAAAAGAGATCCAATTAAGATGGGTTTCTTTTATCAAAACTGGAATTCCCAATCCCCCAGAAGTTGAACCTAGGGCACTGTGGCCAGTCTACGACGCTAAGGCACCCAGGGTTCTCATCTTAGATAAGCTCGTAGTAAGAGGAAAGTACCCCGACGAGGCAAGCTTAAACACCATGGCAGACGCATTTTTCGGTAAGCTCTAATTAGAGCCAAAAGGCCTGTCAAATCAAGAAACATTTTGGAAAGGATAGAGGCGATTAGTTGGAAAAAATGCAAAAAAATATTTTCTTGACATTTTTTGCAAAAAAAGTTATGCTTTTACTGGGCTTAAAAAATATAAGCTATAGAAAGACCCAAACTCTTCCATAAAACTCCGCCTACACCGGTAGTTAAGCTTAAATGGACTATTACTTTAGGCTTAAGCTAAAACCTTCCCAAGGTATCGTTTTTTGCCGCCTATTTCTGCAAATGACACTAGGTTTATTCTAAAAATGGTAGCAATCTCCCAAATTCTAGAATGGACTTTTTTGGGACTTTCTATAATAATTTTGTGGGATGTATAAATTTGCCACCTGGCCAATTATACAAAATCTCAAATATACATTTCGTTAAAGGTTTAATATCTTCTAGATATTGAACTTGTTTCATTAAGATTAGAGCATTAATGTATTGATGAAAACATCAATGATTTTGGAGAAAGTGATATGAGAAGGCGAAGAAGGGTCTATGAGTTTTATGCATTTTTAACTGACTTTAAACCAAAGATATGGCGAAGATTTCAGATATTTAGTAACTATACCTTAGCTGAATTCTCCTATGTGCTAATGTATCTTTTCTGTATGGAAGCTAAACCAAAGTTTTCTATTGAGCTTACCACAAAAGATGAGTATGAGTGTTTTGAGTTACCTTCACCCCTTACCCCTTCAATGCTTGTCTTTGGCGTACCTTTAGATGCTCGTGAAACTAAGCTATGGAATGTAATAAAGAACCCAGGAGATAGATTAGACTTATTTTACGATCAAGGTGTTCCTTGGCATGTCCGGACAGCTGTAAAAAAAATTTTTACAGTCGATAACTTAAAAAAACGTGATTTACCAAGAGTTCTAGAAGGTGAAGGCTATGGAATCGTAAAGGGCTGTGGCGGAGTTGCTGGTTTAAAAAAGGTAGTGGAAGCTTTTAAAACGAAAAAAGGGAAACTTTACGAGCATTACCGGAAACAACTTAACGAAGATGATTTTGACATTACTTCGTTTAATATTGAGGAAATGAATCAAGTTATTTTCTATAGTCCTTTAGTTTACAAGATATTTTATGAGCCTGATTTATTTGACTAATCTCTTTTTTAGCTTCATATTATTTTTTTGCCATGCTCTCTGATGCCAATAGATGCCAATAGAAGCTTTCTCATAATTTGAAAATTGCTTTAAGTCAAAGTGGGATATATTGCCATTTCCATTTTCACCTTAAAAACTGTACTTTTGCCTGATATTAAATTATTTTATTTCTCTAAAAGGTCCATGGGTGTAGTAGATTGTTTTTAAATTTATTATATTTTGTATAAAATAGGCTAGACATTTGAATATTTTCATTGTTTTGGAGTTTTTTTCTGTAGTAGGGTTTGGAATCATTTGACAACTAATATTTTTTCCTTTAATTTAGCCATATAACTATATGTCAATAACAAATTAGGGAGAATATGAACAACTACGCCACTAAACCAGATATGAACAAGGATTTTATCCAGGAACGCACGCCTCTTCAGGGCCGCCTCGAGTTTGTGAATTCCAGCAGTGGAAGGTATGGGGTATATGTCAAAAATACCTTTGTCAAAGATGGCAAGATTTGCCATAATAAGTTGTATCTTGGCAAAGTCATAAGTGAAACCGAAGGCCTTTTCCACAGTAAAAAGCGAGGTGGCTATTTCACCTTCTCTCTCGAAAAGGGTTATGAGATTGTCGACGACCCCTATATCGAACAGCGAGTAAAAATACCAGCAGATGTCTCGCTTCACTTTGGCGATGTATGGATGATTGAACAATTATCCAAGCAAATAGGCCTTGACAAGGTCATGGAAAGCGTCTGCCCAGAAAGCGCCGATACAATGAAAGCATTGGTAGCTTTCAAGGTAATAAACCATAACCAAGCATACTGCTATGCCAAAGAGTGGTATCGGGCATCCTATGCTAATGTTCTTTACCCCAAGGCAGTGCTTGACTCTCCACGGATAAGCGAATTTAATGAAAAAATTGGGCAAGAAACAAATTATCAAGCATTTTTCAAATCATATTTCAGCACTATCCTCAAAAAAGAATCTATTCTTGACAAAAATGCCTATTTTTGATAAAGGACTATGATCATAAAGGGATTGTAAAGGCTTTTAAAAATATATATAGATCAAGCTACAAGTTATATTTTGTCATTTGGCCACAAAAAAGTTTATTTTCTCGCTAGCCTAGCCTAGGCACTTTTCCTAGTGAAAGCCCCATTTGGAGAGAGCATGTCTCAAATAGAACTGGATAAAACCTTAAACGTCCTTCCTTCTGATCTTAAGGGAGGCACTATCCATCTTTTGGGCATAGGAGGGGTGGCTATGGCATCCTTGGCCGGGCTCTTAGTTTCCCAGGGCTTAAGGGTCACAGGCTCCGATGAGAACATCTACTCACCTATGAAGGAACTGGTGGAGGACCTTTTGGTCCCAGTCTCTAAAGGCTACGGCCCAGAGAGCCTGGGAGAAAACATTTCTCTAGTGGTGGTGGGAAATGTTGTCACGCGTAAATTTCCTGTGGTCCAGACCCTTTTGGACAGGGCAATAAATTACCTTTCTTTTCCCCAGGCTATGGAGCAATTGTTTCTTGCACAGACGAATAACTTAGTGGTGGCAGGCTGCCATGGTAAGAGCAGCATCACAGACCTGTGCGCCCATATCTTTACCCAAGGGGGCCTAGATCCGGGATTCTTGATTGGTGGGGCCTCCCTTAATTTCCAGCGCCCCTTTAGGAAAGGGGGAGGGGAGGTCTTTATCATAGAAGGAGATGAGTATGACAGCGCTTTTTTCCTCAAAGTCCCCAAGTTTGTCTTCTACCGGCCCAGCGTAGTAATTTTGACCTCTGTGGAGTTCGACCACGCAGATATCTATCCAGATTTAGAGAGCGTCGTATCCGCCTATGAGAGCCTTATTTTGCTACTTCCACCGGATGGGCTTTTGCTCGCCAATGGAATGGATCCCCTGGTGCGGAAAGTAGCCCGTCTAGCTAAGTGTCCTGTCCTTTACTATGGAGAGACCGGAGATTGTGACTGGAGGATGTCAGACTTTAGGACTATGGGCTTTTCTTCTAGTTTCTCCATAGAAGGGCCCCAAGGCTTCTCTTTGGAGCTCACCTGGAAGAGAATGGGCCGTTACAATGCCTTGGGAGCTTTAGCTGCTGTGGCAGCCTATAAGTATTTTGGTGGAAGCACAAGAGAGCTTAAAGGGAGCTTTTTAAGCTTTACGGGGGTAAAAAGGCGCCAGGAAATCATCTATGACCAGGATGGGGTCACCTTGATAGATGACTTTGCCCACCACCCCACGGCAGTTTTAAAGACCCTTATGGCCATTAGGGAGGCCTTTCCAGCTAGAAGGCTAATTGTAGCCTTTGAGCCCAGAAGCAATACGACAAGGCGGGCCATTTTTCAGAAGGAATATGCTATAAGTTTTCAAAGTGCCGATAGGGTGTATTTAGCTCAAGTCAATCAGCCTCAAAAGGCCCCGGAGGGCGACCGCCTGGATTTAGAAAGGCTAAAAATTGATATAGGTCAAGAAAAAGCTCGGATCTATCCTGAGGCCAGCCAGATTGCCGAGGACATTTTAGAGGATCTCCGCCCTGGGGATCTGATAGTTGTGATGTCCAATGGGGACTTTGGCAAGCTGGTGTCCATCCTCTTAAATGGGCTTCAATCAAGAGACAAGGCTCATAATTATGGGGTATAATGTTATCTATGTCTAAGTATTTTCCTCCCATAGATTACACTTTCCAAAACGAGGCCTTGCTCACAGCAGCCCTGACCCATAAGTCCAGGGCCCAGGACTTAGCTCTTTGCACTGAGGAAGAGCAGGACAACCAACGCCTTGAATTTTTGGGTGATGCAGTCTTGGATCTCTTTATCAGCGACTATCTCTTCCATGTGCGTCCCAAGCTTCCTGAGGGCATAATGAGTAGGGTAAGGTCCTGTTTTGTCCGCGAGAACCGCTTAGCTGAGGTTGCCCGCAGTATCAAATTAGGCAAATACTTAATGATCTCCCAGCCAGAGGATAATTCCGGGGGCCGTGAAAAGAATTCCCTTTTGGCGGATGCCCTAGAAGCCCTCTTGGGAGCCGTCTTTTTAGACGGGGGTCCCAAAGAAACCCGTAAAATTATCATGAAGCTCTGGAGCCCTTTTTTTGGTTGCTGTGCTTCAGGCGAACCCGACATCACGGACTATAAGACAGCACTCCAGGAATACACCCAAAGGCATGGCATGGGCCTTCCTATCTATTCCCTGGCCAACACTGTGGGGCCGGCTCATCATCCCACCTTTTTCATGAGCGCTCAGATAGGAAACCTTCCGCCCAGGACCGCTATGGCGCACTCCAAAAAAGAGGCGGCCCAGTTGGCTGCCAAAGCCCTCTTGGAAGAACTAAACAATGAAGAAGACCCAAACGCTGATACCTCATGCCACTGTGTTTAAAATCCCCCTTACCTATGAGGATTAGACCTTGGAAAGACCCCACAAAGCCGGTTTCGTAGCCATCATAGGCGCCCCCAATGCTGGCAAATCCACCTTATTAAATTATTTCCTCAAGGAAAAGCTGGCCATTGTAGCCGCCAAACCCCAGACCACGCGCCATAAGATCTTAGGGATAATTACAGAGGAAAATTTTCAAGTGATATTTTGGGATACCCCTGGCTATCACGTCTCTGAAAGGCTATTAAATAAAGAGATGATGTCCAGGACCCTTTCGGCCTTGACGGATGCCGACGTAGTACTATGGCTGGTGGACGGTCGTAAGCAGGGGCGCGACCATGAGGCAGTACGGGAGCTAATATTAAAAACTCAGAAGGAAAAATTACTAATCGCCATTAGCAAGGCGGATCTTGTGGAAAAGACTGCCTTAGACGAGATAGCTACCAAAGTTGCAGAAGAGATAAAGGACTGCCCGGTATTCCAGGTATCAGCCAAGACGGGAAAGGACATGGACAGGCTTAAAAGCTCACTGGTGGAACTTTTGCCTGAATCCGGCCCCTTTTTCCCAGAGGATGTCTTTACGGATCAGCCTATGCGCCTCATAGCGGCAGAATTTGTGCGTGAGGCGGTCTTTAGGCTCCTAAGAAATGAACTACCGTATTCCACTGCAGTGACAATAGATGAGTACCGAGAACCGGCTAAAAGTGACTCTGGCCTCCAGACTTATATAGCCGCCACTATCCACGTAGAAAAGGAAAACCAGAAAGGGATAATGATAGGCAACAGAGGTCTTATGTTGAAGGAAATTGGTACGCGTGCCAGATTAGCCCTGGAAAAGATGATTGAAGGGCCAGTATTTTTAAAGCTTTTTGTGCGGGTCACCAAGGATTGGAGTAAGAAGAAGTCCAGTATCCATGAATTTGGCTATGGAGACAAATCATAAAAATAACAAAAAGCGGTGAATTAGTTAAGGTCCTTTCGCATTAGTGTGTAGTAAAGATCTTTTATTAGCTCTATAAGTTTTCTCTAATTTTGTAAGCGACTTTGAAGATTTCTTTTGTTCACAAGCTCCCCAGGCTTTAAAATAATTACTTAAAATATCCCACTTATAATTAGAGGACTTTTTTGCAATTTCACTTTAATACAGGCTATAGGCTAAGATGGAGATATAAATGAAATTTACACTTACGCGACCGCAAATACTTTCTAGGGCAAGAGGTGCCTTGTTGGGCCAGCTTTGTGGCGACGCGCTGGGGAGTCAAGTGGAATTTAAAAGCCCTGCTCAGATCTTGGAAAAGTATCCCCAAGGGGTGCGCCTCATGAAAGATGGAGGGGTATGGCAAACTAAGGCAGGTCAGATCACAGATGATTCAGAATTGGCGCTCCTTCTTGCCAGATTACTTGTGGACAAGGGGAGCTATGATCAAAATGCTGCTTTAGCTGCCTATAAATATTGGTTATCTAGCAACCCCTTTGATTGTGGGAATACAATAAGGGCTAGCCTTTCTGGCAACTATATGCCAGATAGCCAGGCCAACGGTGCCATGATGCGCATAAGCCCATTAGGTATTTTTTGCTCCAGGCTTCCTATGTATCTAACCCTTAAATGGGCGGCAATGGATGCGGCCTTGACACATCCCAACAGGGTTACCAAAGAGGTCAATAAGCTCTATGCCTTTGCAATAGCCAATGCAATTTCAGGAGAGCGCACGCCCAGTGAACTCCATAGCTATCTCTATAAGCTTAGCGAAGAGAATCGAATGGACCACTCTATTTTAGAGCGGATTGAACTTTCGGTAAAAAGTCCCCCAGCTGATTTTACCAAGCAAAGTGGCTGGGTCCTTCTAGCTTTTCAAAATGCCCTCTATCAGCTCCTCCATGCCCAAAGTTTGGAAGAGGCGATTGTCGAAACTGTGAGCCGGGGAGGAGATACCGACACCAATGGGGCCATCTGCGGAGCCCTATTGGGCGCCTTATTCGGTGAAGAGGCGCTTCCTTCACAGTGGACAGAAGCGGTTTTAAACTGCCGTCCCCAGGAAGGCAAACAAGGTGTTTTGCATCCCAGACCTGAGGTATTTTGGCCTTCTGACGCTAGAGAACTGGCAGATAAACTTGCTGGGCTAGTGCCCTTGCGCCCCAGTGAAAGTGGGCAGGTGAGCGAAAATATACTTTTCCGCAGGGGAACTTCAGATGATATTACGAGGGTAATAGAGATCTGGGAGGTGGCAGTTCGCAGTAGCCATCATTTTTTGAGCGAAAATGACATAATAGACATTCGCCAGACCGTCAGTCAGACCATTTCCAGTGTCGTAGGTCTTTTTGTAGCGGAGGGGGATTTTGGAGAACTCTTGGGATTTACAATCCTGGCCCCAGAATCTAAGGCCGCCCAGAATCAAGGCCATGTTTATTCCCTTTTTGTGGATCCTAGCTTTCATGGGCTGGGATTGGGGAATGAATTTTTGAATTTTGCCAAGATTAGCTACGACGCTTTGTCCCTGGATGTGAACGAAGATAACGACAAGGCAAGGGAATTTTATGTTAAAAGGGGTTTTAGTGTGGTGTCGAGAAGCGAAAAGGACAACCAGGGAAGACCCTTTCCCTTGTTAAGAATGGTCTGGAAAAAATAGGGGTATCTTTATAGGCTTAGGGCAAAGAAATTAGTCTATCTATTTTTTTAAAGACAAATTTTCAACGAAATTGTATATTTCCTTCTGCTCTGATTGAGAGAGTTTAGCAATTTTCGCATACCGGATAGTGCTTAGCATCAGGGGATTAGTGTTTAAGTAGTTGACAATTTCGGGGTCCAGACGGGAAGCTAGTCTAAACAAATGGTCCAGGTCTGCTGAAAGGCTTTTAGCTATCTCCACTATGATTTCTGGGCGAGGCGGTTTTTCTTTGCCTAGTTCTATGAGGTGAATATATGCAGGCGATACTCCCACCCTGGAAGCCAAGCTGCGCAGGCTAAGTTTCTTTAACAATCGCAAATTGCGTATGGTGGTACCAAATTCGCCCATGGTCTATTGTGGCATTTTTAGCCCCTTTTGGCAACACGGTAGAGTTAAAATTAAAGTCTTATTATGCTAAAAACGTTTTTGTCCCTTCACATAAGGCTGTTTAGAATCCACAAAAGTTGATGCGGCTCTTTTCTATTTTGACCTAAATAGGCGCTTTTTAGCGTCCCTTTAAAAAGGCCGGTAAGCTCTTGGGGTTTTTTAGATCCCAGCCCAAGTTTAGCGCCCAAGCGTAAAACCTAGCGCGAAAGGGCACCCCTTACTTCAGACAACCCTCCTTTTGCCCCTAGAGAAAGTTTCAGCTGCCCTGTGCCCAAGAGCTCATCTACAATAAAGGGAGCGGGAAGAGCCTCTCAACTCCCTGAGGTGGCTAAGAGAATAACGCGGCACAAGTTGCAATATAAGCTATTTCTATGATTATATGTTTTATAAACATAAATAGAAATAAAATAATATACTTATAGAATATTAGTATAAATAAAGCTTTATTAGCCTATTGCCCTAAAAGCAGTGTATTTTAGGTTTTTTCCTGTTTCCCGAATGTGGGGGCAAGCTCTAATTATCGGCTTTTCATTTATAACCTAAATCTAAGACCAATTTTGCACCTACGCATATTGGTGGAGAGACAAATTTGATGACGACGTAATAAATCTCTAAAATTCCAGATGAAAAAAGATATCGAATATATAGTAGTAATATGCTGCAACTTCGGCAATATATAGTACAAATTGATATCTCTGGTTATACATACCCTTTTTACGTTGTGATTAATTGTTAACTAGGCAGTCATTTTTAGCTAGTCCCCACAGGTC
>JAITII010000080.1 GCA_031279515.1 Deltaproteobacteria bacterium | reverse complement strand
TTGAAAATTGTAAGCTAAGCTATTATGTCTCTTTAGGGCTTTCATGGTCTTATTAATACCATAAAATTGCCCTCAAAGCTAGATATTTATCTTGTTTTTAAATAAGAAGATAGAAAAATCATCAATGGCTTGATGTCGGGATTTTTGGTGTAAGACGGACTTACAAGTCTAATTTAGCCCCTTTATTCCTAATATTTGGTTTTAGTAGACTGCGCCCTTGGTTAGAGCCTAAAAGAAATATAACCGTGGCTAACAAATCTTGCTAAAAAGGTAAAAATTTAAGGCAAAATTTTTTAAAGGTCATCTAGAAAAGGGCAAAAAATATACCTTAGCTTAAAATACTAATACAAGGGTTTTAAAGAAGATTGCGACTATGGTACTTAGATTTGCGAGGACGCAAAAGATATTCCCGCAAGTTTAAAAGTTCTAAGCGCACTTCCCCTAAAAAGGATTTTAGCTCTTCTAGCTCTTTTGTGGCATCTTGTTTAGTATCCGAATTTACTACTTTGGGAGGGTCATCAAAAAGCGTATTGGATTTAGGCTTAAAGTTAGCCAGTTGTTTCCTGGCGCCATCCAAGGTGAAGCGCTCATGGTACAAAAGATGTTTTATGGAGGAAAATGTCTCTAAGTCAGTAAGGGTGTAAAGTCTTTTGCGGGAACCAATCTTGATGGGGTCTAAAAAGTCCTTAAATTCCTTTTCCCAATACCTAAGGACATGGGCCTCCAAAGATATCCTTTCGGCAATATCACCTATCCTAAAGAGTTCTTTGTGCTGCGACTTATTTTTTTTATTGGTGGCCATTTTATTTTCTTTTTCTCTAGCCTGGTGTTTAAAGATCTTTATAGCAGCTTTTTTATAAGGGTAACTTTTTAAGAAATGTTAGGCTAGACTTATCCTAAAAAGAGTCCTCATTTAGGTCCTCTGCTGGTGCATTTGCAAGTATTTTATCACGCAGGGCCTTGCTTATGGAAACGGAGATGCGTTTTCTGGACTTTATAGGGACATAAGAGCCGGTCTTGGGGTTACGTCCCGGGCGGGAGGGGGTTTGTTCCACCTTCATCTTGAATAATCCCTCTAAATTGATAGACTTTCCAGAAGCAAGGGTTTTAACCATAGTGTCTAAAATGCCTTCCAAAATTTGAGAGGATTCCTTGGCGGAAAGGGACAATCTTTCCCTTAAGATCTGGATAATAGAGGCTCGGGTTAAAGCATCTTTTGTCATGGAAACTCCGTGCAGCTTGCATTCTATTTCTTGGAATGCAAAATCAAGAGTTAGGTTCTTTTTTGAAATGAAGAATTTAGGTCCGCAATTTAGCCCCAAAACCAGTACTTAAGATCTCAAGTATTGTCTTAAAATACCCGCTTACTAGCTCTTCAGTCAAGGTCCTTTCCGAAGACTGAAAGGAAAGCCTAAGAGCTAAAGACTTAAAGCCGCTAGGCAGGGGCTCTCCGCTGTAGACATCAAAAACAAAGATGTTTTTTAAGGGGTAATCGCCCCCCTCTTTGATGGCGGCGATTATTTTGGAAGCCGGTATGCTATTTTCCACTACCACGGCGATATCGCGTAAGATGGCCGGAAACTGGCCATAGGGGACAAAAACCGGCTCTTTTTGGGAAAGTATATCTAAATCCAGCTCAAAGATATAGACCGGGCCCCCACTTCTCTTCAGGCCAAAGTTTTTAAAAGCTGGATCGGAAAGAAGACCAATATGCCCTAAAAGCTCCGACTTGCGGTAGATGGCAGCAGCCTGCCTCATATCCAGAAAGGGCGGGATAGTAGAATCGCGCAAAAAGTCCCATTCTTCCCCAAAGGCGCCGGCTAGGGCCTCTAAATGGCCCTTTAGATCGTAAAAATCTATTTTGCGCTTTTCCTCGCACCATAGGATGGCCTCGGAATCAGCAGCTAGGAGCCCACCAAAGGAGCCTTTTTCCAGAGGGGCTTTGTTTTCACCGGCACTGAAAAATACATTACCCACCTCAAAGAGCCTTAAATCCCATTGGTTGTGATACTGGTTTAACTTGGCGGCATTTAAAAGGGATGGCACTATGGTGGTTCTTAAGGCCCCCTGTTCCTCTGAAAGGGGGTTTACCACATTTACAATCTTCCCCCTTCTAGGGTCCTCTTCTTTAAGCTCCAAATGGGCAGCAAAATTCCCGTTTAAAAAGGAGTAGCTCATGAGCTCCATAAAACCCCTACCCACCATAAAATCCCGGATAAACTCTCTGACCCTGTAGTCTAAAGGGGGCCAAGCTGCCGCCTTGGGCGGCTTGGGAAGGGTCTGGGGTAAATTTTCAAAGTCTAAGATGCGCACCACCTCTTCAGCCAAGTCAGCCTCTTGGGTGATATCCAGCCTCCAGGAGGGTATCTCAGCGTCAAAAGTGTGGCTAGCTTGCGAGGTCTTGAGCTTTATTCCCAAGTCGCTTAAAACCCTTTGCATCTCCTCGCTCTGGTAATTAGTGCCCAAAAGGGCATTGCAGCGCGCCGGAGAAAAGGGAACATGTTTAGCCTTCCAAGGCCTGGGATAGGTGTCAATGAGACCTGGGGCCACCTTACCGTAGGTCAGAGAGGATATGAGGGAGGCTGCTCGGTCCACAGCCACAGGGCACATATTTACATCCTGGCCCCTTTCAAAACGAAAGGAGGCATCGGTGGAAAGCCCTAGGGTCTTGGAGGTACGGCGAATATTCACTGGATTAAACATCGCCCCTTCCAGAAAGACGTCTGTGGTATCGTCTTTTACTTCACTATTTAAGCCTCCCATTACCCCGCCTATGGCTACAGGTCGCTCTCCGTCGCAGATAAGGACGTTCTCTTCAGCCACCAAAACCCGCTCTTGCCCGTCTAGGGTAGTAAATTTGGTCCCTGGACCAAAGAGCTTTACTACAATCTTGCCCCCCTCCAGAAACCTTAGGTCAAAGGCATGGAGCGGCAAGCCCAGTTCCAACATGACATAGTTTGTAACATCCACTATGTTATTGATAGGCCTAGACCCCAAAGATAGGAGCCTAGCTGCCATCCACAGGGGGCTGGGACCCGTCTTACAGGCATTTATCACCCTTCCGCAATAGCGGAAGGCCTCACCTGGACAATCTATCTCAACTTGCATCTGCTCGGAGGCCAAAAGCCCGTCTTCCTCCAAAGGGAAAAAGCGGTTTTTCATTGGCCTTCCTAAGATAGCCGCCAAATCCCTAGAGACCCCCAAATGGCACAGGGCATCACCCCTATTGGGAGTAACTGAGATCTCTAAAATATGATCTCCTTTTTCATAGACACTCGAAAGCTTTTGCCCTTTTTGAAATTCTGGGCCAAGCTCTAGGATGCCCGTATGATCTTCACCTACCAAGAGCTCTTTAGCCGAGGCCAGCATCCCCTCTGAGACAGTACCTTCCACTGTCATAGGCTTAATAATACCGCCTGGGAGCTTTACCCCAATTCTAGCTAAAGGATAAAGCTTTCCTTTGGAAAGATTAGTTGCCCCGCAGAGCACAAAGAGGCGCGAAGAGTCCCCAAGCTCCATTAGGCAGCCCGTGAGCTTACCAATGGGTTTGGTTTCCACAAGAAGAGCTGCCTCCACCTCATCTAAATAGTCCTTAAAATCATAGAGGCCCTCCACCTCCAGACCCACCATGATGAGACGGTCAGCTATATAGCTGGGCGTCAGATCGCTTAGATCCACAAATTCGTTAAGCCAGGCAAGGCTTGTGAGCATGAAAATCCTCCGAAATAGCTTTTTTATTTAAAGCCCACAAAGGCCTTTAAAAATATCTATTGCTTTGCGGCAATCAATATAGCACCGGCAGAAAGAGCTTTCAAGCAGCCAAAAAGCCTCTGTCTTCCTATCTCTGGCCCTTTGGCAGAAAGTCTCTGGCCCAGGGCTTCAAGCTAAAAGCTATCACCTTTACTTTAAGCTAAGGTGACAGGCGGGCTCTCCACAGTTGTAACAGTAATCTTCCGCACTGCCGCTGCGGCGTACAGACGATTTACGGCATTTACATAGGCGCGGATACTGGCTTTGATGATGTCCGTGGAGGCACCGCGACCGTGGGCCCTTATTGTATCCTGAGAGAGGACCACCTTGGCCTCCCCCATGGCATTGGAACGCTCAGAGGTTGCCATGATCTTAAAGTCCTCCAGGCGTGGATGGAGCTTTATGATCCTCTTAATAGCTGCATATGCGGCCTCCACAGGCCCGTGGCCCTTGGCTGAGTCACTTAAGATCTTTCCGTCCAGCTCCAGAGTCACCCGGCAGGTGGTCTCACCTCCGCCCACTTCCATGGAGTACTCCACTAGCTCATAGTGGTATTCCGGCTTAACCGAGAGTATCTCATCGGAGATAATTGCCTCTATGTCTCCATCTGTGGCGTCTTTTTTCTCGTCACAGAGTTTTTTAAAGCTCTCAAAGGCCCTAGTTATCTCCACATCAGAGATGTTATAACCCAGGTATTCCAGCCTTTCCTTAAAAGCGTGCCTGCCGGAGTGTTT
Organism: Deltaproteobacteria bacterium; assembly: GCA_031279515.1. Taxonomy (GTDB): domain Bacteria; phylum Desulfobacterota; class Desulfarculia; order Adiutricales; family Adiutricaceae; genus JAITII01. The sequence continues at coordinate 6,572 of JAITII010000080.1, read as the reverse complement.
CCCTAAGACTATTACCGCCGGGGTGGAACCCACGTCTTCAGCGCGCATGATCTCATAGGTTTCCCTCTTGGCCAAGACCCCGTGCTGGTGGATCCCCGCTTCATGGGCAAAGGCATTGGCACCCACCACAGGCTTATTGGGAGGCACTATCACTCCGGAGAGCCTGGATATGAGCCTAGAAACCGGATACAGGCGCCTGGTATCTAAGGTGCTTTCTACCTTGAAGATATCGGCCCTGGTCTTTAGCGCCATCACTACTTCCTCTATCGCCGAGTTACCTCCGCGCTCACCCATGCCGTTGATGGTACCCTCCACCTGGCGGACTCCGGCCCTCACAGCTGCCAGAGAATTGGCTGTGGCCAGACCCAGATCATTGTGGGCATGCACTGAGAAGATGACACCTTTTGGCGCAGCTACCCCCTCTATAATAGTCTTGCAAAAGCCATAAAACTCTTCCGGTATGGCGTAGCCAACGGTGTCAGGGATGTTTAAGATAGTGGCGCCTGCCTCCAAGGCCACTTTAAAGATCCTTATGAGGAACTCCGTATCCGAGCGCGAGGCGTCCTCAGCTGAGAACTCCACTTCAGGACAGAGGGAGCGAGCGAGCCTTACCCCAGAGCGCGCCTGGTCCACCACCTCGCTTTCCGTCATCTTCAGCTTGTACTCCATGTGGATGGGGCTTGTGGCTATAAAGACGTGAATGCGAGTATTTTCCCCTGGCTCTAAGGCCTGGGCCGCAGCCCTAATGTCCCCCTCCCTGGTGCGTGCCAAGCCGCAGATGGTGCTCTGCTTCACCTCTCGGGCTATGGTGTGGACGCAGTTAAAGTCCCCAGGGGACGAGGCAGGAAAACCCGCCTCTATGACATCTATCCCCATTCTGGCTAACTGCCGAGCTATCTGCAACTTTTCGTCGGCATTCAAATTGACCCCAGCTGCCTGCTCACCATCCCTTAAGGTGGTATCGAAAAAGTAGACCTTGTCACCAGAGAGGGAGGCGTTTTTACCAACGCCTCCTTTAATCCCTGTATCTTTACTGTCTTCACGCTTAGCTTTGCTCATAAGACCTCGCTTTTATCAACCCTTTGGCTGCCCCTAGGCTAAGAGCCTAGAAAAAAATTTTGGCACAAAAAAACCGGGGTTCGCCCGGCTTAAAAACTTATGCTATTAGGTGTAACCTAAGTCATAGCTCCAGCCGGACCCTAAGGCGCAAGACCCAAAGATAGGAGACGCAATAAACCTCTAAGTAACAAATTGGCTGGATAATGTTTGCCTACTTGCGCCATGGTGCCTATCCTAAAAGATCCTTTGCGATCCCAAAAAGCAAATAGCTTTGAGACCATCTAGCTGGTAGTTATTCTGGGGGCTTGTAGGGTTTGGGGCCTACAAGATGATAATATTCTATTATAAGGCTTTAAAATCTTAAAGTCAAGGATTATCTTAAGGTTTAAGGTCAGGGCGCAGTCATATACATAATATCTTTTATTCTAGCTCCCCAAGACCAGGAGGGCACAAATATTTAGGCGATAAGCCCTAGAAAGGGACCCTCTAATCAGCGGGCAAAAAAAGCCTTTCGGGGTAAACCCATAGCTTTCCCCACCCGCTTTAAAGCTTTAATTGCGGCTAAACTATCGAAAATTTTAGGGGCTTAAAGGGCTTAAAGGGCTTAAAGGGCTTATAGGGCTTATAGAAGCTGATAGGAGCTTTTTAGCTTTTGGAAGCTTATTGAGGCTGATGGCTAGTAAATAAATTTTAGAGGCAATGGGTGAGGCTTTTAGAGGCGTATCAGAGGTAAAAGGTATTTTAGCTAGAAAAAATCAAAAAGTATCCCCGAGCTGAAGCAAAGATGAGTAGCTCCTTGGGGGAGCTGCCAACCCCCTACTCCTAAAGTCTGCTAAAAATTCCTCGTGGGTCATATCTTTGAGGCCAGGGCAGATGCTTTTGGCCTCATCGAAAGCATCTATGCAGTATAAGATCCCGTATAAGAAAGGCCAGGCCTTACAGATGGGCGGTTTTACGGGATCTATGAGGCACTTTTCCCCAGAGTAAAATAGACAGCTACCAGTATTACCCGGGGAGTTCTTCACTGAATACATACCCCGACCCTCGTATTTAAGATAGAAGTTTTCCACCTGAGCCGGAGTCAAACCTAGGTGCCCGGCTATCGCCCTTGCAGCCTTGGCATCTATCAATATCCCCCCGTAACCCAAGCAACAACTACCGCATCTAGTACACACAAACTTCTTGGGTTGTGGGGTTGGAGGCACTATAGGGCTGATTCTCTTGTTAGTAAAACTCATAATTAACTCCAAATGTGGTCTAATCCTTTCTCTTAGGCACTAGAGAAGAGCGTCTACCGTTGTAGCGCTCACTGTCATAGTAGAAATCCAAATCCACCAAAAAGAGTTTATCTATAGCTTGTTTCAGGGGCACAGAGGTAATGCTCCCGTTTTTATAGGCCACCATGCGGCCAAAATCTTCCTCCAAGATGAGATCCACCGCAGCTATACCGAAGTAGCGTCCCATGAGCCTGTCGCGCGCCGAAGGTTGTCCGCCCCTCTGTATATGCGACAGGACCACGTGCCTAGTCTCAAAGCCGGTTAATTTCTCCAGCTCCTTTGCCAGTTGACTTCCAATACCCCCTAACACCTTGTGCCCAAAACCATCGGTCTTGTCCGAGAGATAGACTTCTTCCTTGCCTCTGGGTTTGGCACCTTCCGAGACCACAACTATGTCATAGCGCACTCCGGCGCTCCTGCGTTTTTGCAGGAGTTCTGCCACCTTGTCCACATCAAAGTCATACTCCGGTATCAAGATAACATGAGCTCCGGAACCCTGGCCGCCCTCTAGGGCCAACCACCCGGCATGCCTACCCATGACTTCCACAACAAAAAGACGGTTGTGGCTGCCTGCCGTGGTCCTGAGTCTGTCCACTTCCTCGGTTATGACGTTTAAAGCCGTGTCATAACCTAAGGTGTAGTCCGTGGAATTTAGATCTCTATCTATAGTTTTGGGGATACCCACCACCTTCTGGCCCATATTGTAAAGCTTATGGGCCACAGACAAGGTGTCTTCCCCGCCAATAGCTACAATGGAAGTGAGCCCCAATTCCTGGATGTTTTCTACACACTTCTGGCTTTGGTCATTCTTGGGATTAAAAGGGTTGGTCCTGGAAGTCCCCAACATAGTACCGCCGTAGCGATCCCAGGTACGCACCACCAACTCGTCCAGATTCTGAGTCCACTTGGCAAGGGAGGCCGGATCTTTAGGATCCACTTCCACCAAGCCCTTCCAGCCATCCCTGATGCCGATAATCTCCATTTTTATATCCCTGCTGTTTGCCAGACGAGGATCCAAAGCAGTTTTCGTTACCCATTTAATTGCGCTGTTAAGTCCCGCGCAATCGCCTCCACCGGTTAAAATCCCTATCTTATGATCCATTTTAAGCACTCCCAAGCTTGCAGCAAGCGATCTAAAACCTATAAACTTACAAAGATCTAATAATAATTATATATAATTATTTAAAAACAAAATATATTATTTGCTATTAATGAGGACATTAATAGCAATTAATAAGAAACTATGAAATACTTACATGGGGCTAGCTTTTAATCAAATAACAAGTCCAGCTCTGTCAATATTAAATTCTTTGACCTTTTTCTTGTGTTTCCAGCCTAACTACTTAAATCAAGCTGGCATTTTGCACTATACTACAAATCTGAATCAGAAGCCAGGACCTAAAGATTATTTTTGGCTCTGGGATAAAAATTTTTATCCGGCTAACTTAAGGAAAAACCAGAAATTACGCGCGCCATCTAAAAACCAAAAACAGCCTGAAGTTTGTGGGTCTTAAGGGACAAAAAGTAAGGAAGTATCTACTCTTTAGGCAAAGCTAATATCGATTCCTCTTCTCTCCCATTTTGTGGAATATCCCTAAAGTAATTCTAGCTATTTTGTGGGAAACTATTGCTTAACTTCGAGATACAAAAAATATTTGTTGCCGCCTTTGCCGGATTAGTCTGATTGTTGGCTAGTTTAAACTTTAAGCCCATTAAGTTTGCCTTTTGGTAAACGGGCTCCTAAGGCCGACCCTAATTTTTTTTTCGCGGTGGCTTTAAATAAGCCCGCAAGGTTGCAGAAAGGCTATAGCTTAAGCTACACGACTTTTTGCCACTAATACCTAACTATTGGCTCATGAATTTGAAGCCAAATATTACCACTAAATATTCTATATCTTTTTTTATCCGGAATTCTTTAAGCTTTTTATGTCGTCATCAACTTTACATTTATTTTTTGACAATCATAGTTTCTATTTAGTAATTTGAGATCGCTATGTAAAAAGCTTCCTCGTAAGCAGGTTATAAAATTAAAATACTAAATGAATTAGGGCCTTTAAACAAAACACCTATATATTGTACTCTACCCCTATTCATTTTTCGAACAGGGGTTTTACACATTGAACATTTAACAAATATTAAAAGATCGACCCGTAAAAAGTCTACAAGAATTCTATATGACATAAATCAGTCCAATATTTAGTAATAATACAATGCATTAACTACAGTATATAGCTTGCAAATTAATTCTGCCAGGTTATTGACTACTTTTTACGCTCCGATCATAAAAGTACAGAAAAATTTTATTCTCATTGCATGAATCATAATAGTTACCAAAAAAATTAACACATAGGTAAAATATTTGCCCGTGAAAAACTATATTTCTAATTTTGTGACCGAAATAATTAAAGTTCCTAAGCTCTTGGGGTATACCCGTGGTTTATTCCTCTTGCCTGAAGTTATCATGGCATATTTGAAAACCCACGCTCGACAACGAAGTTATACAACATTTTTGACCATAAATAATTTTAGTGTATATTTTGAAAATACTATGTCAATACTTAGTGCAAATGATCTGCATATTTTGCAAGGTATTTTACTTTTCGAGAAACCTATTACTTCTTCAGATTTTTCGCGTTATGAACAAGAAATAAAGTCAATATCTTCACAAATTCAACCATCTAACTTTGTAACGCCCTTTTTAAGATTAGATAAATATATGAAAGTTGAAGATAATGTTGTTAATTTTTTTCATAAAATTAATCATCCATCCGTAGTATTATCATTACCTGAACAGATAAAAATTCTTGGAAGCTCTCTATATAAATTATTACATCAAAATTATACTTTAAAAGTTACACTAAACAATGAGCAAAAATACACTGCAGTAAATAAGTTTGCTCATTTTCATACTATTGATGAAGCAACAGGTAATTTTTCACTCGTCAGAGGAATTGAGTCCTCAGAGGAGGTATACAATCAACCACTAGAAATAAGTTTAAGTGAAATAACGGCAATAAAATCTGATGCAACTAGAATTTTGCACAATTGGCTATGTTCAGTAATGGAGCCGGGACAAAAAGATATATTTACGCAAGGAGTTTTTGAAGAATATTTGTATAACAGCCCTAATTTTAGGTATCTTGATTATAAAAAGAATTTAATAGAAGAGGCTCTCTTTGAGCTAATGTCACCAGGAATTGACTGGAAAATTATCAAAATACCTCGCGATGACAGCTGGAGCATACAAAGAAAAAATTTCCCATTATCATCCCAATACTGGAAAATGCTATAAAGAAAAAGAACCAGTTTTGTGCTAGACAAATCTTGATGACGACGTAAAAAGTCACCCTCAAACCCTGGGTTGTGGAGCTAGACAGGGTTAAACGACCCGTCAAACTTAAAAAACAAATTTGACTCTTTTCTTCTAAAGAGTTTAAGTTTCTAGTCAAAATTCGTTTTTTGCCCTGGAACTTACTTTTTTGGTCTCAATTATCCAAACTATTCGCTGCCAGTTGGCCTAGCTACCTTAGTCGAACAAGGATAAACTTTCTAATAAGTAAGCTCCCAAGGCCTCTATGCCACAAGGTTGTCTATATACCCGTTTGAATCTAGGCGACTTATGCATTTTCAGCGCTAAGCTACATTTACTCTTTTCACCTTAGCTTTTGGTTAGATGAATAAAAACCATATGGGCTTTCATCTTTACAGAGCAAGCCTAGAAGTAGCAAAGTTCAAATGGTATATAAAACTAATGCCCTTCTACACTAACTCGTCTTGGCCTCTTGCCCATAGGCAACTTGTGATATTACCGTTTTTGTCTTTGCCAAAGTCTGAAAGTAGAGTAAGCTTGACGGGTCTTTAATTCTTCTGTCTTCTTCAAGGCGTTCTGAAGACTTCTACCAATAACCATTATTTATGGCACGGTGATGAGCTCCGTGTCATTTTCCACCATGCTAGAGTTGACATCTCCTCTATGCGCCGTCGACTATAATTTAGAGGAGTTATTCCTTAGTCCTTTAAGTCTTTTATTGTAGGACCGAGGGCATGAGTCATACTTGTGTGCCGTAGGCCATAGGCATAAACAGCAAGAGATAGTTTATTATCGTTTTTATCTTCTGAACCGTCTTAGAGGCAGCGCTTTCTGGACTTGATAGCCTTTTCCTTTCAGGCAGTCAAAAGTGGCTTCTGCATCGGAAGGGTTTTAAAGAGAATCGGAACTGACCAGGATGGGTCTTT
>JAITII010000108.1 GCA_031279515.1 Deltaproteobacteria bacterium | reverse complement strand
CACAATTGTTATTCATTATAGCCTGATATTGACCATTACTAACCTCATATTTTCCGATGAAATAGAGCTGCCTTATTTTACTTGGATCTAAATTACTTTGCTCTAGTATCATCTGTGCCTTTGACACAAAAGTGGTAGGGAGTTCTGAGATGGACATATTGGACCCAAGACGAATCAGATGTCTTTTATTAAATGGATTTCCTTGATCAGAGCCAGGAGTAGGATCAGTACCAAATTGTCCCTCGATTTCACCCGTATAACCGATATTTCGTATAAATATAACTCGAAAAGCCATTGTAAGATTGCATGGAAGAGGTACTATGTAGTCGAACTCATCTGGGTTGGGGTTGGAAACTGCTTCAGGAGTATTTTTTGCCACACCGCCTATCTGTGCCATAAGTGGTGTTGAAAATACGGCAATAAAAGTTAAGGTTATTAAAAAAAACATGCATTTCTTATAATTAGACATCTCTCATTCCTTCTGAAGGTTCAATATCTGATAAAGCGCTGTAGGCACAAAGTGAGGCTAAAATCATGAAAACAACTACTACCACAACACTTATTAATAATTTAGTAATAGATAATGAGCAGATTGAAGGCAGATTTTCTATTTCTCCAGTAAAGACATTGTTTAAGATGTTTCCTACCAAGAAAAATAGGCCACAAGCTCCTATGGCGGAGAAAAAGCCAGAAATAGCTGCCTGTACAGTTGAAAATAATTGAAGACGGCCCCTGGGTACCCCCAAAAGGGCTAGACAAGCAAGAGATTTACGATTTTTCCCAACTAAATCAAATGAACCGCTTATAGCTGAGGCCAACGCTCCAATACCCACTACCAAAAGTAAAGTAAGAAACACTATAGTAAAAGCCCTGTCCAGTCTCTTTACATCGGCAATACGTTTTGCATTAGTTATGACATCAATACCCTGGACATTTAATGCAAGCCTTAAGCGCTCCACAGAGTCCATATCCTTGGCATATAGGCGAAAACTCTGGTAAAGGATGGGATTACTGGCATCTCTTGTCCTTGTACCTTCCCATCCCATTTCAGGGACTGCATAATCTTCCTGATAGTCGCTCACCATCTTCAAAAAATCCAAGCTGGCGAGAATGATTTTTTCATTTAAAACATGTAATGGAAAAATTCCTTTGACAGTCAGGTTGACTTTCTCGCTTTCCACATGGCCAACAACATTTCTTGTAATAGTGGCAACGATGATGTCCCCCTCTTTCACTTGGAAATTCTCTGCTACTGGCTTGGAAATGAAGATCTCCGTTAGCTGTGGACCCTGGATCTGCATCTCTGGACTTATTGTTGCCAAGATGGGATCTCCTGCGGTGGTGGATTTGGCTGAGGCTTGGAGGTTAGGGTAATTTTCCCGGCTTAAAGAAATAGTATAAGCGATAATCCTTGTATCAGGCACCACGTATGCCACATCTGGCAGTTGGGCCAGGCGTGTGAACATGTATTCTGGATAATCCCTGATACCTAAAGGCACAATTTCAAGATTCTGAGGGTCATTTACGAGCCTTTCCGTCAATGTGCCTATTATACCATCTCTCAGGCCCATAACTGTCAAGAGGGGTACCAAAAGCGCCATCATGGAAAAGATGGAACAGAGGGCAAAGAGCCAATCGTGAACATAGCGCTTTAAAGCAAGTTTCAGAGTGACGTAAAAAATGGTGAGCCTCCTCTAAATCATTTTTCAGTACTTTTGGTACACATTAATATAAGTAACAGTTTGGCATTTTCTTTTAGTAGCGCTGAGTTCGACCATCATTGAAGAGCATGGCCTTTATGCCTTTGCCTGCACCCTCGTCCTCTACTATTATGCGGTGAATTTTAAAGCCGAATTTTTTTGCCCTTTCCTCGTCGTGGGTGGCTAAGACCAGGGCTGTCCCTTGGGAAAGCTCCAATAGGAGCTCAAAGACCTTTTGGGCGGTAGGGGGGTCCAAAGAGGCCGTAGGTTCGTCAGCTAATATGAGGCTGGGGTTATGGATAATAGCCCTGGCTACGGCTACCCTTTGCCGCTCCCCCACTGAGACGTTGCCTGGGAGTTTTTTTAATAGATGGCCAATCCCCAGGATGGTCACCAGCCTAATCACAGCCCTGTCAAGGTCTTTGCCCCTGGGGTCTTTTTTTAACCAGGCAGACAATAAAATGTTGTCCCGAACGTTTAGAAAGGGAAAGAGTCCTCCGGATTGGAGAACGTAACCCAGGTGGGTGCGGCGAATTTTCTCTCTGGCGGCCTCGTCACCCTTGTTCCAGCTTTCCCAGATGTCTAGGTAATCACCCTCACCGGTCCAGGCAAACTGGCCGCCCTTTCCCATCTTGTCAGGCATGAGGACCATAGCCATCATGTCCAGAAGTGTGCTTTTTCCAGAGCCTGACTGACCCACCAGGGCTATCCTATCACCCTCTCTGATGACCAGATTACTCACCATGAGGCGATAGCCGCTTCCACCGGGTCTTGTTTTAATAAGCCTTTTTATTGCCAGAATTGGTCTCTTCATAGCCCATCTCCATAAAGCTATTTAGACGGTTAAAGTTTTAAACACCAAAACTAGGGAAGCATATGTAGCGGTACGCGGTAAAGCCATTCCCCAGAATTTTTTTCGTCAAACTTGGCCCAATGGAGGGTGTCATTATTGAAACTTTCGTAAGCGCTAAGTTTTCCCTTTAGCTCTAAAATGAATTGATCTTGCCGGACAGGGCCCATAGCAGCCCATTGCTGCTCAGTGATATTCATGACATCGCTCTTGTAGGGGAGGTCTTCTAAAAATTCTTCCAAAACCCCCATTTCTCCAAGTTTTTGAGCGCTAGGATTAACGGCGTACTGCTTTGGATCACGGGCTAACTGAGCAGCAGCTGATGCTACGGCCTCGAAAAAGTCCATAGGAGTCTCATTTAATCTAGCTTGTTCAGCACCCTTTATAATAGCGCCCAAAGACTGAGACAGGGCAGCTAGCTGGTTTCTGGAGAGCAATACTGCAACATCAACGGTGCGAACATCACGGGGACTATCTCCTTCAAGTAAGGCTAAATCTTTGTCAGCTATCCAAGAACGCACTACTCTTGGGGGACTTGTAGCATTCGTAGTGCCTAAGTAGTCCAGGCGGATGGAATAGCCTAATAAGGCGCCAATATCTGCTGCGCTGGCTTCAGAGGTCTGAGGGCTGCCAGGTTGTGACTTGGGCATGTCGGATGGCACAGGATCTAAAGATCTTAAAGCACTTTCAAGGTTTTGTATAAGCGTATCAGTATGTTTTGTAAAGAGCTGGGCTCCCAAAGTTGGATCCTCAATCTCCAGGGGTATGTAAGCTCGGGTTCCTCCGGATTCAAATACCATGGCTTCGTAACTATCCCGCGCTTGGCGATGATTCTTTTCACCTTGGGGAGTCTTTATATGAAGTGTCACTATCCTGATATTTTTCTGACTCGCCATTTCGAATACTGCTCTAGGGGTATAGTCATGTTTCTTAAACTTGTCGGAAAGGTCTAAAGGCCCAGCATCGGTAATTAAGATTATTACCCCTCCGTCAAAAGGTTCCCAGTTAAGATCGTTTATAGCAGTCATGATTCCAGCTATGGAATCTTCACTAAAAGAGTGAGTAGAAACTTTTGCCTCCTCAACCTTAGAGAGGGCCGCCTCAAATGAAGCCCTATCCAAAGCATTGGTAAATTGTGATATTACCTTAGTCGTATACTCTATTGCAGGTTGCGCTTTCATACTGCTGCGGAAAGCGACAAAGGCAAGATAGGTGTTCTCGGCGTTGCCAGAAGCTAAAAGGGCTTTGTAGAGTCTTCTGGTAATATCCCTGGTTGCCTCTATATATGGTTGCATGGAAATAGTAGTGTCTATGACAAATGCAATACCCAGTTTTGGTTGTTTTGGAGGCTGAGCTGACTGATTACCGTCGTTTCCAGTTGGCAACTGCGAGACCATTGTGTCGGGGTTGTTAAGATTTCCTGGGTTTATTGTTGCCACATCTAAAAATTTAACTTCCCGTAAGCTATCGTCATAGTTGAAGATGGGTATCAGGTAAAAGGTGTCCGAAGGAATTGCTCCTTCAGAGTTGTCTGGTTCCATGCCGATTACTGGAAAATCATCACCCGGAACTTCTCCTGAATCCTGCATGCGTTTAAATTGCTTAGTCAAAGCATCTAAAGCATTTTTAATGCCTGGATTTGTGGCTATGGTTTCAAGATCCGCCATTCTTCTAAAGAAAAGTAATGGAGAACGCCCAGCTTTTTCCGAAAAGACCAAGACCATTGACTGCTTCCAATCAGACACCCTGTCGCTCCGTATCCAGGTAAGATTTTGACCATTAGTGTTAGGTCCACATTGGACCCACACACGACCGTTAATGTCTTTCCTGTCATAGACATAAAACACGCTGAAGGGAGTTATGGCCGCTTTGGGTTCAGCTGAGGGGTCGTCACGATAGAAGGCGTTGGGATGTGTAATGACCTTCTGGTAAATGGTCTTTTTCCCCTCCATGAGAAGGGGTTTTCTTTCCTGCGCCCATAGGGAGCCGGAAAACACAACTAAGCATAAGATTAGAGCTGGAAGAATTTTATACAAAGGAAGTCGCATAGCTTTTTTCCATTCGTGGTGATATAAAATACGCATATCTTAAAAAAACTGTCCTTAAGTCATACTCTTGCGGAATTGTTCTATCCCAGGAAAACCGTTGGACTCAGAAGACATGGCCCAGTCACGCAGATCTTCCAGGCGTTCATTGGCTACTTGAATTCCATAAGAGCTGGCCTCTTGGTATTCTTCCCTAGCTGCAACAGGATCCTTATTGACGCCTTCAGGAAGAGGAAGGTCGCTTGCTGGACTGTAGTAGTCCCCAAGAGTTACGCGATATCGTGGGTCGATTTTTGCCAATTCCATTACCAAGCCAAAGGAAGCTGAGACAGAGCGGGGATCGCTTAATCCCTCTAGGGCCTGTAGAGCTGGTACCATGACATCACGTGAGGGGCTTTGCGTTCTTAAGATTTCCTCGGCTAATTCAGCGGGGGTCTTAGGGCCGCCCTCTGAGGGGACGGATGTAAACGGAGGCGTAGTTGTGCTAGTATCGGGAGCAGGGCCAGTTTCCGCACCACTTTCAGTCTCGTCGCCTGTTTCATTGGAAGCCGTTTGTTCGGAGTCTTCTCCCTTGTAAATCTTGAAGTACCAATAGGCCCCGCCACCGGCTAAAAGCAAGATGACTAAAGGAATAACTATCCCAAGTATTAACCCTAAAGAGCTCTTCTTTGGCGTCTCAGGCGCATATGGCGTCTCAGGCGTATATGGCGGCGAGTAAGAGCCACCCTGGGGCTCAACAGAGTCCCAGGTACCTCCACCCGGTTGGGTATAGGGGTAAGGCGGGTTTCCAGCAGGGTTCCAGGGACCTTCACCTTGTTGCGTATAGGGGTAAGGCGAGTCTCCACTTTGGCCCCAGGTACCTTCACCTTGTGGGGTATAGGAGTAAGGCCGGTCTATTGTACCGGGCAAAGTTGGTGGTGTTAGTTCTGTCCCATTGCCAGCCGGTAGAGGTTGCTCTGAACCTTCTGTAGCCTCTGGGTTGGGATCAGGGGGAGGGTCAGGCTGGGGCAGTGGGTCAATTGGATCGAACATTATAGGATCGGGAGGGCTTGGAGGTGGTGGTGTGGTGCCAGGACGTGGAAAATATATTATTCCGTCTGAATCATAACCTTCATTCCCAGAGGCTGGAAGGTCGGTTCCTCTGGTAATGTTATTCGCCTGTACTTTTATATCTCTAATTAACTGCTCGCCTACCTTAAGAGTAAACTCGAACAGATTCTCCTCCATAAACTGAGTTATTTGTGGGTTCAAAAGAAAGTAAATTTGGGTCGCATCAGAGCTAATGTAATGTATTTGAAAAAAGTACTCCCTCATGTCCCAGTGTGCTATTGCATCGGGCGGCTGGAGAAAATTACCGCTCATTGATTTGATGGATATTAGGTAGGTGGTATCTTGAGATAAGGGGATAGAGCTCACTTCATCTTTCAGTGGAAGTGTCATTTGCACATATCCATGCCCATACGTAGTGTCGTTTTCTAACTCAGCTATGATCATATATTTTACCCCTAAAAAATATTCAGGTTTTTAAATAATTATTCATATAAAACAAAAAAATCAGCTTTCAATAATAAAATAATACTATTAATGAGTTATTATTTAAAATATAATAGAAAATAATATTACATATAATAAATTAGCACTACCTTTAATGAAAGTTGAAGCCGAAGGCCATGAAAGTTGAAGTTTTATGTCATAAAAGAGGGTTTTTTGCAAGTGTCAGTTGATCAAGGCTTATCCAATTATGCCGTGATTTTCGCATATTTCTTAGTCAAGGTAAAGGGCTAAAAAAAAGATACTAAAATCTGTTCACTTAAAAATAGTTGTTTTTGCACTCCTTTATCATAATCATATCATAGACATGGAAAACACATAAAATACTATGAAAATTACTGCAAGCCTATGCGTAACAACACATTCCAGATAAATAAGTTATATTTTATAAATATATATAATTTAGCTTTTTTCATCAGATTTATTGGTAATATTGCATTTTTAAAGAGATTATATATGGTATATTATTTATTCTAAATAATAAGTCAAAAAATAGAAGCTAGCTACAGTAAAATATAATTAAAATTGAATGTACATTAAAAATTTAAATTATCATTGCAAATTAAGTATACTAGTAAATAATTTTTGAAATTTTATTCAACCTCTCATTTTACCCTTGACTCATCAGGGAAAATTACTTATAAATTAATATCTTTTTTAGCTAGCAGCAGTTGAACAGTTTGATTTCCTGAAGTTGTTATTTTCCGCCACTTCAAAACCTATACGCCATTTTCTAACTATTAAAAAACCCTGAATTTACACGTCACATTCCAACCTATACCCCAAGTGCTGGAACCAAGTAGAGCCAGGCTAACCCACCATATAAATAAATAGATTTATTTATAAATATATATAATTAAGTAGTTTAAAGCTAAATTTGAGCAATTACCTTATGCTAGGAAAAAGTTTAAAATTCTAAGATATAGAATTTCAAATGAAGGAAGTCGTAAACTAAATTGCAAAACAATTGAAAACCCATAAGCATTTTGACCTTCCGGACAATTAATTTCAACAGTATACAATTTCCAAAATTTCTATTCAGTTTCTCAATTTTCCCTTGACTTATAAGGGGAAATTTCTTATAAATTATGTAGATTTCATTCCTAGCAACAGATGCCAGCCTAATTCAGAAAATTGTTATTTCCGGCACCTTTCAAAAGCGTAACACCATTTATAAGCCATTAAGAGGCCCTGAATGTACAACCCACCTCCATCTCAATGCCCATATTGCGGAGCCCCGGTAGCGCCGGGTTATCCCCAATGCCCCAATTGCGGTTCCCCATTGCAGCAAGTTGCTCCTCCCCATCCAGGGTTCCCGCCACCTCAGGGTTACCCAACACCCCCACCACCAGGATATCCTTCACCCCATCCTGGTTATCAGGCTCCTCCTACCATCATTATACAGAATACCCAGACTGGTGGTGGCGGAGGCTATGGCTTTAACCAAGTGATGGAACCTTCTCGCAGCAGAGTTACAATGCTTTTGCTGTGCTTCTTTTTAGGTGTTTTCGGTGCACACCGCTTCTATGCCGGCCTTACAGGAAGTGGGATAGTTATGCTTATCCTAGGCTTTACGTTTTTTGGTTTATCTATATCAGGCATTTGGGCTCTCATAGATTTCATTATCATACTTTGTGGGGGTTTTAGAGACTCATATGGGAGGATTATTTAAAGCCCAAGGACCATATTTAATAACTACATTAGCTTCTTAGCGCTAGAACTCATAGCTCTGCACTTAACTTATATGAAAAGTGGGTAAAAATCCACTGCGAAAAAGCTGCACTCCGATATCAACGGCATATAGAAGTTTTTTGATGGCCATTCCTTTATATGGTGGGTTAAATCTAGTTGAAGATTAAAACAGGAATTTACTTCTTTAGCTAATATGCCACTCAATTAAATATAAGCGAATACAGTTTTTTTATAACTGAGGCGTAAAACAAACTTTTTAAATCACTTAAATTTTTTCATTGGTCCTCTAATATCACAATATAAAGAGCTGTTTTTTTCTCTTATTGCTTTCCAAGAAGATGAAGGGCATCCAACAATTTAAAGCGTTCAAGGTTTTTGGAAAAAACTTACAACATCTAAAAACCAGGCCCAAGCCAAAATTTTTATTTGAAGTCATGACTAATCAAGCTTCTTGGGACTTAGTAAGGTAGTTCCACTACCATAAAAATCTGGTAAAATAGCCACAAAAAAACATAAGAGACTTTAATTTACACTCAATTTATTTATTGTTAAAACATATAAAATATTACTATACAAAAATGATTTAAACTAGCTTTTAATGGTAGTAATTCTTATTTATTTATTTATTTAACCATAATGGTTCGATTTTATGTATAACAATAAATGCAAATATTGCGATACTGCTGCGCCACCTGGTTTCACTCATTGTCCTAACTGTGGATCACCATTGGACCAGCTGTCAGGGCCTACCTATCCACCCAACCCTGCCACAGGACAATTTCCTCCACCAAGTTATGGATATCCGCCTTCACATCCCCAGGCGCCAATGCCAGGACCGCAGATAATCATTGTCAACAACCAACAAGCAGGAGGATATCAGGCCCAACCGCAACCGCAACCGCAAGTTATTCAGAACTTTACTGGGCAAAAATCACCTTGCTCCGCTGCCGTTGCACTGGCATTGTGTTTATTGGTCGGATTATTAGGGGTACACAGATTTTATACCGGACATATTATAACCGGCATTGCATTGCTACTTTTAACTATTACGGGCTATGGGATTTATATAAACATCTTTTGGCTCCTTGTTGATTGTATCCTTATAGCCACGTCCAACTTCAAAGATTCCCAAGGTAGGACCCTCAGCTTTAAATAGCCCCAGGCGCCACAATCCCAATGTAACCAAGGGCTTTGAGCAAACATTTTTCTCGAAAGAGGGAGGATTTTCATCCCCCTTTTAGAGCTGGTAATTTTACCTGCGAGAAAAATAGTATCCTATACCCTAATTCTGCCAAATTTATGACACCTATATTTCTAAAATTGCTTGACCGCCCCGATATATTTAGACTTTATGGTAACAAAATTGGAAAATTAACACTTGACATTAGCTCAATACAGTGAAAAAGGCACTGTAACTAAGGGAGGTCTTTATGACGCTTGATGCTAAGGTCCAAGTGGAGCTCCCATCCAAGGGGGTTATTGTACGCCATACAGGAGATTATCCTGCCGTTTACAAGGTTAAACGCTACTTCCGAAACGAGAAAGGCTACCCCAGCTCTGAGAGGGTAAACATCGGCAAATTGGATACGACGACTGGCAAACTCATTCCCAATGCCAGATATTTTGACTTCTTCGGTGCGGATAAGTCTAAAATAGTGGTTCTTCCCAAATACAAACCGATAATTTCATTTGGGAGCGCTTTCCTTGTTGAGCACATTATGGACGTAAGTGGGCTCTCTGAAATTCTGACCGAGTGTCTGGGGGAAGAGCGCTCCATGAAAGTTCAGACAGCGGCTCTTTACATGGCGGCGAGAGGCAATGTCTTTGAAAACATGCTGAGCTATTGCGAGGAGTATACGTTTCTTGATACTCCTCTAACCTCTCTTTCCGCTTCTCAGTTGTTCGCCTCAATCACCCATGAAGAGCGAATGGCATTCTTCAAGGGTTGGGTTGCCAAAAACTCAATTGAGAAGTACCCGGCTTATGACGTAACCTCGTTTTCATCGTACGCTAAGGATATTAAAGAGCCCCAAGGGGACTATAACAGAGACGGCGTTAGTCTTCCTCAGATTAGTCTTGGCTGTTATCTAGCCGAAGACTCAGGGCTTCCAATCTTTTACATTACTTATCCCGGTTCAATAGTGGATAAGTCACATCTACCGTACATGATGGCCTATAATTCTGAGCTCGGCATTAAAGATGTAACATTGATTCTTGACAGAGGCTTCTGTTCGACATCAAACATTAAGTTTCTTAACGAGAACGGTCATCACTTCATTATGGGAGTTCCAAGGCGTTGCAAGACTACCCTTGCGGCCATTGATTTGGCAAGGGACGGCATAATTTCTTTACGAAACCGCGCTTCAGATCACGTTTTCGGCGTTGCTCAAAAAGGTGTATACTATGGGATAAAAGGCATATTGAACGTCTACTACTCAACAGATTTGGCGAATACTCAACGGGATGAACTGTTCCGCACCATCGAATCGCAAGAGGAGATACTTGTTCAGCTTAAGAAGCCGACTGAGCGCAAGCTAAAACCATATAAAAACTACTTCTCGATTCGTTTGGACACGAATGGTTCGCCTGTATTCAAGCGCAACGAAAGTGCGATAGATGCAGCAACTAAGAACTGCGGCTTTTTCTGTCTGCTTACTAACGATAATTTGGATATAACTGAAGTGCTCGAAAGATATCGCAGAAAGGAC
>JAITII010000006.1 GCA_031279515.1 Deltaproteobacteria bacterium | reverse complement strand
TCAAATCGAGCAAGAGCTTGGATATCTTCAATTAACCCATCGGTTACTGATTTAACGCAATCGGTTTGGATTCCGTTCAAACGTAAATGGATAACGGGATTTGGTTTCCAATCATAGTCTGAATCTTCTATCCACAAACCCTTAAAAAGTTCACGTCGACCTTGCAAGATAGCCTTAAGTGTGGACACTAAAAGGCTTTTTCCAAAGCGGCGAGGCCTTGATAAAAAATATGGTTTCTTTTTTTTAAGGAGTTGATAGAGGAGTTTTGTCTTATCAGCGTACACATAATTATCTTTAATAATTTCTTCAAATCTCGCTATACCTGTTGGTAATTCTTTCATGTTTTTGAAGCTCCATGTTAAAATATCGAAAGGGAAGATGGTGCATTGTACTATTATAGCAGAAGTTAATGCATCATGCTAAGAATCAATAACACACATCAATGACACGCGTTATCTTACTGAAGATTAATTACCTTTAAGTAGAACCTCTGCTGGCATGTTTTGAAAATTAAGCAGCAAAATTAAATTATTTACTGTAACATTCTTTAAAGACACCTAAAATAATTGTATGCAGCTCCAAGCTAGCATTTCTTGTAGGACCTCAGACCAGGTTGACAGTCTAATATTATTCCTATAATACATTATCATACCAAATTTTCCTTGTCAAGGCAATTTTCGAGTAAAATTCATGTTTTGGGGTGAAAACTAGGCTAAAGTTAGGCTTTTCGCTAATTTCGGGCGCAATCAGGGGAATATATGAATACATTGGAGGATTAGGGAGAAAAATCCTCTCTAGCGAGGGGGCCGGGGTACTATATACCCCGCTCTCTAGCTTGAGGACCAAACCCATAATTAGAATTTCCAAGACTCTACCCTAAAATACCCCTTTATCTATTCATCCATCAACTACTTGTACTAATCAAAAAGCGTGAAGGTACATCTTGGGGTCTTACAGACTTTTCTTGGTAGCTCTATTAATTTCGTTTTTCAATTAGGGTGTGAGTCTTAACCATCGGGGGCATAGATACCTACCTAACTTACCTATTAACTACTGTAAATTGCGGAAGATTCTCATAGGCCATGGGAAGACAAATGCAGTTTGCTCCCGAGGGAAAGCTCCCTAAGTTTGGAATATATCGCTTGTCTTCTAACGCGAGTGAACACTCTAAGGGTCGCCAAATGAAAGACCAAGGACTAGAGCTAATAATAGAGTTTTATTGATAATACCAAGGTCACAAGATCAAGAATTCAAACCCTTTTGGGAGCCAGTAATTGAATCCCTGGAACAGTAAAGACAAGAGGTTTTAAGGGTGCATTAGCCTTACTATTTTTCTTACCTGTTTAGGTTCTTGTGGTATCACCGGGAAAGTGGGAAGAGAGTTCTCACAAATGTTAAGGGCGCTACCCTTGATAGCCCGGAAAGAACTAGATACTGTCCACATATAGACGAAATTATAATTTTTGCCGGTGACTGTAGGCCATGTACTGGAAAGGAGGGGTTATAAAATGCCCATGTAAAGGTACCTTAGGAGACCTTTTGCATGCTAAGGCGCGGATGAAAGCCGGGAAGCTTCTATATATTACCCCGGCGGATAATTATTAGAACAATGAAACAGCTTTCTGTATATAGGATATCAAATTTTTTGAAACAAATGACTGCATTTATAAAGGAATAAATATTTTAAAAAATTTTTTGTGATTATATTTAAAAATTATTGCATTTTCAAATTTAATAGTGTTTAATCTATGCATAAAAACAACATTCTCTTCTAAGATATTACCACCATTTCTAAACATATGCGTCAGAAAGTTGCCTACCATTTTAAGAGCAGCTTTTCTGGCTATAAAATTGCAGCTATGCTTTTAGTTGAGGTGCTATGGTATATAGCTGGACTACTCAGTATAAAGAAAGAGGCGAGCAAGCTCTTACTGCAAAAAAGAGGTCGCAAGGTTGGAAGTGGTAGATTGTTGGATCCAAGACAAGAAGAAAAAATCTAAGTTCTTGATTTCGAATTCCTTTCCGGCAGATTTCAAGCTAGACTTTTCCACATGGAGTCGGAGAAGAGTTGTAGAATTAGAATAACCAATTTGGTATAGAAACAGCTATTCGTACTATGGGTGACTATTTACTTTTAAAACCAGCCAAGAGGGCCTATCAAAGAAAAAAAAGGTAGATGAGTGGATTAATACATCTTAACCTCAGATCGAATCCAAAGCTGAGAAGAAGGGGATGTAATCTTTTTTTGGTGATGAAGCTGGAATTCACACTGAGCAATTTAATGGGCGTTCATACGCTCCAAATAAAGCTCAGATAATCAAATCTACGGGTTCGAGATTAAGACTCAACGTTATTTCAAGTCTGGCGAAAGACAGCGTTATGAGGTTTATGACCTCTTTAAAATCAATGAATTTCAAGATATTTATAAAATTTATGAAACAACTTATCACAAGTTCAAGCTGCAAGAAAGTTTTTTTCATCGTAGACAACCTAAGAGTTCATCATGGAAAAATAGTATAAGAGGGGCTTTCAAAGAAAAAAAAGAATGAGCTTTTTTTCTTCCTCCATATTGCCCCTGATCCTAATCCAGATGAATATCTGAATCATCTTAAATAAATGATTTCCAGAAGAAAATCCAACCCCATGACCGCAAAGAACTAAGAACGACCATGCAATCGATTTTAAAAAAACTACAGAAAGATCAAGTCAAGAGTAAAAATATTTTTAACAACGAGAATATTTTTTATGCCTCCGGAAAACACAAGCGAGATCTATCTAAAGGTAAGGAGAAAAAAAGACCTATATCTGTGAAACATATGAATCGCTAGGATTTAAAAATGTCTAGAAATTATCAGCCGGGGTAATATGCTAAAAATGAGCAGAGTTTAGGTTTTAACTATTGCCTTAACTTTTTAATAAGCCATTCCTCCCTAAACTGCCTAGTATCGCGCACCTGGGACAAAAATAGGGTGATGTCTTCGCTCTTCATACCGTAGCGAACCCTCTGGGCCATGTCCTCTAGGGATGAGGACTCTTCTGGGGTGGAATTTTTAGTCAAGTTGCCGTAGACCATATAGCTATCCAAAAGGAGTGCCACTTTATCGCAATAGCGGTACGGGAAAGATTGATAGTCCAAGGTTACAGAAGACTTGCCAGGGCCCATTAGATAGTCCTCCAGGGCTGCTCCCCCGGGGTCTATTTCCCCATTATTATCCAACTCTAAGGTCTTCTCTTGACCTAAATCTTCCATAGTAAGACCTTGGAACCTGGTTCCAATCCTATCTAGGATAGTTTTAACCGTCACCCCATCAACCCACATGAGTAAGGTTAAAATAATTACCATAACCCTCTGGGTAAGGGCATCCCGCATAGTGGCTACGACATTTTGGTCATTGGCCGCTGGTCTAAAGTTATTTTTGAGGTGATTCATCACCAAAAAGTAGATGGCCTTCTTTACATGTCTCAATAGTTCATCTACTTCGGCCTTTTCTACCCCCATCTTCTCTAGATAGAGAGCAACGGGGCCGGATTTCTTTTGAAAATACTCTTTTTCGTGGGAGGGCTCTACCCTGGCTTTTTTGAGGTAAGAGGGCTTAATGGACCTGGGGTCTATGAAGATTCTAGTGAAGATATCCTTGTTTTCCGTCACCAAGGTGACCAAGACTAGGGTGGCTAAACCGTAGAGATCTTTGCCAAGCCAGGGAGAATTTTTCCCAAATCCCTCTAATAATTTGTCCAGCTCCCTTAAAGTCAAAGGGGAGGTATCATTGCGGGCCAGGTTGAGGCACAGTTCCATGGGCTCATAGACAAAGTCCTCTCCGCGCCAATGAGCCGTCAGCACCTTGTCTCCAAAAGACTTCTTAAGTATGGAAAAATATTGACTGAGGTTTTGAGTAAAAGATGTTGCCCGGCTTTCCGGTTCTTCCATAAGGAAGCTTTTAACGGTATAGGTATTAGTGAGAAAACTTGCCACCTCCTTAGCTGTGACCGCCCTTCCCCCTTTTAAGGCCGAGGCATGTAAAAGACCTAGCTGGAAAAACCTTCCCACAGGTCCAGGATAGTCCGTCAAGAACTTAGTGGGTTTGACTATTAAATATTTTTGCAGCTGGTGGCAATCTATGGTTAATACCGGAGCAGAAGAACAGATGGATGCGAGCTCCTCTCTTTTCTGGGAAAAGATCTCGGGGCTATGGGCGGCTTTTCCCAAAGCCCAGTTCACTATCACAGTGGGGATTATCCCCACTTTAATGTGCCCGTGTCTACCTACTCTTCCCACCAGGTTCCGAAACTCATTGGTAGTTAAAGGCTCTCTATTGTAAGAGTTCTTATAGCGACTCCTGGGCCAGTTCACGTCTTCTAAAAATAGGGCGTCTGCCGGCAGATTTACCCCGTAGGAGATGGTCTCTGTGGCACATAGGATAAAAGGCTCATAGGGAAGCGGGGTAAAACGCCTAAAGGCATCGGCCATCAGCCTCCTGGTATCCCTACCTAACACGGAAAAATGAAAAAAGATCCCGCAAGAGGCCGCTTTCATGTAGAACTCTATGTTTTTGTCCTTTGCCCCACTGCGGGTCAAAGACACATAGAGGTCCTCCAGGAAAAAGGAGTCCTCCTGGATCTCGGGGACCTTTCCCCGTCCAAACTCCATAGCCCGCATAGCAAATGATGATAGTGATCCGGCTGAATAGGAGGCGTAGATGACCTTTGCGTGCCCAGGCAGCCAGCCGTCTAAGGTGCGCTGGAAACTAACCCCAGGGACCCTATCTAGGATAAAGTCCTCGCTTGCCAAACTGGCCTCGAAAATACGCTCTACATGGAAGGGCCTAAAACGATTGGATTGGCTGGTGGGTTGGATATAGGTAAGTAGCCTCTGGGGTCGGCCGTACACCGAGAGCACCAAAGGGCCCTTTTGCTCTTTGCGCTCCCTTAGGGGCGCTTCTGGGGGATCTGATGAAGGGCCCTGGCGGTTAATTGCGCTCACGCCCGGTAGAAGAGGGGCACTTTTTTGAGCTTGGTTTTCAGCCTTCATGGCGGCTTTTTTAGAGGCGCCAGCTAGATCCATGAGCTCTAAAAGGCATTTATCCCCGGCCATGGCGCCTGTTGAAAGGCACATCAGCCTCAAGGGGGGCTCTTTTTTAGCTATCCTTCTTCTAGCTTCCACTAAAAGCCTAGCCAAGGTGGCATCCAAGGGGCCGCCTCGGACTCTGTCACCTATCATGTGCAGCTCATCTACTAACGCCAGGGAGAGGTGCCTTATTAGATCGCTACTTAAAAAGAAATTAGAGACCTTTTCATAGACTACAAAGGCAGCCTTAAAATCGCCCAGTGCCAAACGCCCGTCATCAAAGAAGGTCTCCCCTGTGGATACTAAGATGTCCTTGCGGGGCAAAAGAGTATTGCCCCCAGCTTCTTTTTCCAGGTTGCTTAAGACCCTTACAAACTCCAGTGCAGCGTCTTCCACCAACATGCGGGTGGGACCTAAGTACATGACAGGGGCCTTGCCTTCAAGGGCGGTGTTAATCAGAGCAAAGGTACCCAGTAAGGTCTTCCCAGTGCCTGTAGGTCCGCAGATGCAGACATGCCGCAGAGGAGTTTTGGTCTCATGAGTTAAGAAAAACTCCTGTCTATGGGCGCTGATGACACTATCCAATAAGCTGGACGCCAGAATGGGCACGGGAAAAAGTCCCGTACTTTCCCCTTCAATCTCTTGTGAGGGGGCCACGGCCCTAAGGACGTCCCCCCAGGTGGCCGAAGACGGGGACCCTTGGAAAAAACCTCCCCCGTCCTCCCATTTCAAGGGGAGCATGCCGAAAAGCTCAGCTGTATGCTTCATCCAGGAGCTGGCCGGTAGCTCCAAGACCCCCTTGGAGACGCTATAGGGAGGCTTACCCCTTGCCGCCTGTGCAGCGTATCTCTCCCAAGGGCTCTCGTCACGGGAAGGGACATGCCCCTTTTTTTTCCTAGAGCCCGCCTTAAAATAGGCTGCATCTTCTGAGGGTATTAATAGTAAAGAAGGGTTTTCGGAAAGGAATTTCTCTAGATCTTCCTTTTGCTTATAAGTTAGACCCAAGGGGGCATAACCTGTCTCTGTTAGCTGCATAGCCATGAAGACCACAGGCTCAAAGGCCTCTATGGGCGGCCTAAAACGGGACAGTAATTTCAAAGGGGCAGCGCTGGGTCTTTCTATGGCTACAAGATTTAACAGCTGCTCTTCTGTTAGACTTTCCCCCACCAGCTCCAGGTGCAGTTCCCTTCCTAAGGACCCCATCTCCACTGCCTTGTTCCAGAGATTTAAGCCCACGAGCTCAAAGGGGGGGCCCTCTTCCAGGGGATAAGCGCGCTTTTCTAAGTAAAAGCTGGCCGGCGCCCGCAAAAGGGGTGAGGACCAGACACAGAGGACATGAAAGGCTTTATCATGGAAAACTGGATAATAAAGGCGCACAGGTCATTCCGGGGTTAAAAGAGCCCCAAAGGGCAACTAAAGGTAGCCTCTGCTAGGGCCGATTAGGTATAGACTTTTTAAAATCCAACTAAATATCGAAATTCCATTATATAAAGAGTTCCCTTTGAGCGCAATCAAAATTTGCAAGTTTTGTAGCTTTTTGCAGTCTTTTTACGCTAGCTACTTTGGTAAGCCTTCCTGGGCTGGGCGCCCTGGGCTGCCATTTTCCCCAAAAAAGGCGCCTCTTTTATGCTTTTGTTTGAAAATATTTCTAAGTTTTTAGCGCCTTTCTATTTTCCGCTTCCACTACTTTTCTTAAGCTAGGTGACATGTGCGCGCTTATACCTTCTACCACTAGAGTTATAAGCTAGAAGCAAAAAACCAAAAATTACGGCTGCGATCTTTAGCTAACTTCCCAAAGTTTTTATTTCTTTTGGCAGAGCTATTGTTTCCCATTTCAAATTTTTATAGCCACCAGCAAGCCTTTTTTCAGTAAGTGCTATGGCTAAATGCGCAATATCTATACCTATCCACTTGCGCTGCAATTTTTCAGCTGCTTCAATTGTTGTTCCTGAGCCGCAAAAGGGGTCCAAAACAGTATCACCTTTGTTGGAGCTGGCTGCAATTATCCTTTCTAAAAGCGCCAGGGGCTTTTGGGTCTGATAACCTAACTTCTCTTTGGACTTGGCAGATAACGGCGGAATATCCGTTATTATCTCTTGAATGGGACCTCCTGGCATTTCATCTAAGTACCTTTTAATTCTTGGAATTTGCCCATTGGGAGGCCAGTAAATACGACCTATTGCATCTAAATAATCCAAAGCCTTATGTGTATTTTCCGGAATATTGGGGTCATTTAAAAAGCTCCTTCTAATTGCCCAATGATTTCCTTTTTTGCCAGGGTCAATCCCCCTCCAGGGCTTTCCGGAATCTCCGCCTTTAGAAATTCCTGCTGCTGTTAAATCACCAGCCTGAAAGCGTCTACCATCATCATCTGTATGTCTGTAAAATTTAGCTACGTAATTTTGGTCATATCCTGTATAAACTTTATTCCAAACATATTCATCTGATTTTGAGTAAAATAAAATGTTATCCTGTATATGGCCCCAACCTTTTGAATCATTATGGGCCGAAGTTCTTTTCCAAACTATCTGATGCCGGAAGTTTTTAAAGCCAAAGATAAAATCCATGATAATCTTTAAGTAATGACTTGCTGTAGGATCGCAGTGTAAATATAAGCTCCCAGTAGCTTTTAAGACTCTGTTTAATTCTACAAGCCTTGCGGCCATCATTACTAAATATGCCGACATGCCGTTTTCGCCAATCTCTTTTCTAATAATCATCAATTGTTCGTAAAGGCCGGAGATTCTTCTTTCCAAATTATCCAATAGTTTACTGGTTTGATCTGTCCAGTACCAAATATCATCAAAGGCTTTTATTTGAGCATCGTTTACTGAAGCATTGTATATTTTTTTAGAGTTAAAGGGAGGGTCCAAGTAGATTAGATCTATGCTTTCGCTTTCGATACAAGCTTGCAAGATATCTAAGTTATCCCCATGAAACAGTTTTTTAGTTGTATTTCTAGACACTATAGATACCTTTTTTCCATGCTATAATTTAGCTAAGATCGGATTTGACTAGGATTGGATTTAGCTAGGATTGGATTTGGCTAAAATTAATTGATTCTAAGAGCAAGATTTAGAACTAACTTCCATTTCCGCTCTCTAGGCCCTTTAAAAAATTTCTTTACTTTGGGGCAAGGTGAAAAAACATAATTTAGATGACTATTGTTTTTATTGCTACTAGCTCATAATTTTGCAAAAAAAAAGAAAGTAATTTACAATATGGAATTAGGCTCACAAAGTCAAGATCGTTTTTGCTAATAATCATAGTCCAACAAAATTACAATTGCTCATAGCTTTAGGGCGGCTTTTTTATAGCTTTCAATAAGTTCCCTTTTTCCTTGGAACTAGAAAGACCAAAAATTTTGATAGAGAGCTAAAAAGTTACTCCCACCTTGCCAAGAAGTTGAATACATATTACAATGTCTCACTTAGAGAAAACCTCTTTTAAAAGAGGACTTATTAATTTTTGCTAAAGCGGCAACTTTCTTGCCAGGTCCTAAACAAAAAATTGCACAAAGCCTTAAAGGCCATACTCCTTAAAAGTGTAAAAAATGCTTTTTATAATTATTCCAGAATCTACTGCTCTTTGCAGCTTTGTTGGTAAATTTTAGTAGAAAGAGACCTAAAATACTTAATATTTATTAAAAGTGAGGTAAAAATACAAAATTATTAAAAATACCTTATAATAGCTTCCAACTAGCTGATTCTTTAGTTCGCCTTGGGCAGTAAATAAGGGCGCCTCTGAGATAGGCAGAGCCCTCTAAGCTAAGACGCATCTGCACCTATCTTGTGGTAGACTTCCAGAATCAAGAATTAACTAAAGAAATTATGATGGCGCGCAAAAAGCTCAAAAAATTCTAGCAAAAAAACAGATTATTTAGTAGTAATACAGTACAATATCTGCACTATATAGTATAAATTGCTATCTCTAATTATGCAGGTCCTTTTGCCGCCTCGCTCTACTATCCTTTTCCTTCAGGCATTAGCCTATAACTATCCACCTTCGAGAATATGATGATCAAAAGCGCTTATATTTTTCCCGGCCAAGGAGGCCAATTTGTAGGACAAGGCAAGGCCTGGCATAATTCAATGGCCTCAGTACGACATCTTTTTCGCTTAGCTGACGAAGTCACGGACAAACCCATAACCCGCCTCTGCTTTGAAGGTCCAATTGAAGAGCTTAGCTTGACATCCAATCTCCAGCCGGCGGTCTTGACCGTTTCCCTAGCCGGGGCCCTGGTCCATCTGGAAAAAGGGGTTATTCCCTCCTTTGCAGCCGGACATTCTTTGGGCGAATTTGGCGCCCTGTGCCTGGCTGGGGTCTTTACTGAGGCTGAGACCTTGACCTTGGTTAACCAGAGGGCTGGTTTGATGCAAAGGGCGGCTATGCAGAATCCGGGCACCATGGCTGCCATCTTGAACCTGGATGCCGCAGTCATAGAAAATATCTGTGAGCTGGCCAGGGCAGAGGGAATTGTAGTTTTAGCCAATTTTAATACCCCTGCCCAGACAGTCATCTCCGGGAGTACCAGGGCGGTTTCCGCAGCTGTCAAGTTCGCCCAGGCCAAGGGCGGAAGAGCAATATCCCTGCCCGTCTCCGGGGCCTTCCACAGCCCCCTCATGAAAGAATGCGGCCAGGCCTTTTCCGACCTTTTAAGGGAAGTGGACTTTAAAAAGCCCAGGTTCCCGGTGATCCCCAATGCCTTAGGTACCCCGGTAGAGGACCCCGATGAGCTAAAAAACCTATTGCAGGAACAGATAACAAGCCCTGTCTACTGGGTGCGCACCATAGAGACCCTCTCCCAGCTTGGGGTGGAAGAATACGCCGAATGCTGGCCCAGGCCCTATTTAAGCTCTATGGTGAAAAAGAACCTCCCGGATAAATCCAGCGCCAGAGTCATATGCCCGTCCTAAAAGGAACTCTAACAGAGCCTTTAAAAAGGCGCGTCCCTTTCCGAAGGCATCTTAGGGCCTTGGGAAACCTTGTTGTAAGGCTTCTCATAGTCCTAGCCTATCTCTTTACAGCCTTTTATCTAGTCTTGGGTCTGGTACCTGACCCCTTGGAAAAGGGCGGCGACTATGACTGGACTTTAAGGCTCTTGGATAGAAACGGCCTAGTTTTAAGGGAATTTCTCTCACCGGCCCTGGCCCGCCGGGACCAGATGAGCCTTTCCTCTTTTAGCCCCCACCTAGTTGAAGCCATCATAGCCGCTGAGGACAAAAGATTTTATAGCCACATGGGCATAGATTTCATAGCCGTAAGCAGGGCCTTTGTCTCTAACCTGAAGGCGGGCAAGATTGTCTCAGGTGGGTCCACCATTACTATGCAGCTGGCCCGTCTTTCCATGGGCCTTTCACCTGGTCCTCGCACCTTTAGCCGCAAATTTAAAGAGGTCCTTTTGGCCCTCATTATAGAAAGGCAACACACCAAGAAAGAGATCTTGGAGGCCTACTTAAATAGCGTACCCACCGGGAAACTCACAGTGGGTTTCGAGGCTGCAAGTAAGGCCTACCTAGGAAAAAGCGCCATTGACCTTTCGCCTGCGGAAGCGGCCTTTTTGGCCGCCCTTCCAGCCGCCCCCAGTACCTATAACCCCTGGCGCAATAGAGAGAGGACCCTTTCCCGTCGCAATTGGATCCTAGGGCGCATGGGGCAGCTGGGCTCTCTAAGTGAAGATGGTTTAAAAAGGGCTCTTTTAGAGCCCTTAGTCCTTACTGACTTAACGGCTCCCTACCTGGCCCCACACTTTTCTACCCACACCAGGGGACTATTTCCAGAATTTAAGCCCCAGGTCATCTACAGTACCCTAGATCTAAGGCTCCAGCTGGAGGTGGAAGAGCTGGCCAAAAAGACTGTGGAAAAATTTACTGATAGAGGCTTGGAACAGGTAGCTGTTGTGGTCATGACTGTAAAAGATAGAGAGATCTTAGCCTGGGTGGGCTCAGGGGATTTCTTTAACCCCATTGACGGCCAAGTGGACGGGGTCTTAAGCCCCCGCCAGCCGGGCTCAGCACTTAAGCCCTTTATCTACGCCCTGGCCTTTTCCGAAGGGATTATCTGGCCCTCAGCTAGGATGAGTGATAGCCCTATTGAATTTGTAGGTAAAGGTGAGGTGTTCTCACCTATCAATTACTCCCAGACCTATTCCGGAAATATCTCCGCCAGGGTGGCCTTAGCAAGCTCTTTAAACGTGCCTGCCGTAAACCTTACCTACAAGCTAGGGACCGGCAAGGTCCTGGAAATGCTCCACAACTTAGGCTTTAGCACCCTAGACCGGGACGAGGGCTACTATGGACTGGCCCTCTCCTTGGGGAGCGGGGAGGTGAGCCTATTGGATATGACCTTGGCCTATGCAGCCTTAGCTGACCAAGGCTCCCTTAAGGGCCCTCGCTATTTTTTAGAGGACAAGGGCGCATTGGGTCCGGGTTCCCATGAAAATACTACTATTTTAGATGGGAAAAGGGTCTTTTCCCCGGAGGTGACCTTTTTGATTAAAGACATCTTAAGCGACCCCGCCGCCCGTTTTCTAGGCTTTGGTGAGGGGGCCATCTTAAAGACCAATTACCCCTCTAGTGTGAAGACGGGGACCAGCACCAACTTTAAGGACAATTGGTGCATAGGCTTTACCGATAGATATGTTGTGGGCGTCTGGGCAGGTAACTTTGCCAACCGGCCCATGTTCAAGGTCTCAGGGATAACGGGTGCCGGAGAACTGTGGCGCGAGGTTATGGACCTATTGGAAGAGGATTACCCCTACGGGCTAGCTCCCATAGTACCTCCTGGGGTAATAGAGCTGAAAGTGTGCCCGGTAACGGGCCTTCCCGCAGGTCCCCAGTGCCCCAACAGCATGAGGGACTATTTTTTAAGCTCCCTTCCCCTCCCTCCCCAATGTGACCACGAAAGCTTGCATAATGCTACACTCATGGTCCCCTTTGGTAGCCAAGAGGGCTTTGGACTCATAAGGCCCCAGAGCGGTGAAATCTACGCCCTAGATCCCTCTGTAAGCCCTAATTACAATAGGGTCATCTCCCTAGTGCAGTTGGAGGAGGGAACAGAGGAAATAATCTGGGTCTTAAATGGTGAGGAGCTCTCTAGATCTAAAGTAGCTGGAAGCCTTAAGGAAAGCTATAGCGTGCCTTTAGTAAAAGGCCTTAATCGTTTGGAAATCATAGCCGTTTTGGCCGATGGCACAAGGATGCAAGATAGTGCCCGCTATAGGGTAAACTGACGTGATCCCCTGGCCCAGTCATCCTGCTTTTCAGACCCCCTTAGGAGAACTGGGGCGGATTAGCCCCTTAGCTCTAGAGCAGCTGGAGAAAAAGGGCCTTATCCTCTCATCTGATCTCCTAACCCTACCCCCTTTGCGCTACCAGGATAGGAGGGTCATTACCCCCCTCTGCGATGCCCGGCAGGATACACCTCTTTTCTTTTGCGCCACAGTAAGCTCCCTTAAAATCACCACCACTAGATCGGGAAAGCCCTGCCTTATAGTAAACTGCGAAGACCTTACCAAGACCGGTGCCAAGGGGAAGATCTGGTTCTTCCAAGGCCTCAATTGGATAGCCAAGGCCTTCAAGGTGGGCCGCAACTATGCCTTTTACGGAACCCCCTCCTTTTTAGCCACTGGGGGCCGCTCTATTACTATCCCCTCTTTTACCCATCCTGACTTTTTTGACCTTACTATAGAGGACGTAAATAAGCTCTTGGGGGTCTTTCCCATCTATGGCACCTTAAAGGGCATAACTAGCCACCAAAGGGCCAATCTCCTATCCCAAATCCTGGATAAATGGCCAGTTCCTACCATCCTACCTGAGGAATTTCTCTTAAAGAATAAGCTAAAAGATCCCACAGAATTAATTAGGATAGTCCACTTGCCCCCCAATATCCCTGGGGGACATATCCCCCTTCCCCGCCAGACCAAGACCTTTAGGGCCCTAGGGCTCTTGGAGCTTACCATCTGGCGCCTCTTTTACTTAAAAGAGCGCTTTTTCCGTCAAAAGACCCAACTGGCTCGCACTTACACCTCTTTAAATGGTAAAGGCGAGGATTTTATCAAACTATTACCTTTTTCTTTAACCAGCGAACAGACTAGGGTAATTTCCGTAATAAAAGAAGGACTATTAGCCCCCAGTCCGGCCACCATCTTACTCCAAGGGGAGGTGGGAAGCGGCAAGACCGCAGTTGTTGCCTCCATTCTTTTTACCTTGGCAGGCTATGGGAAGCAGGTGGCTCTAGTTGCCCCCACTGAGCTTTTGGCCCGCCAGCACCTGGACTTTCTTGCGCCTTTTGCCCAGAAGCTGGGGATAAATCTCTTCTACCTCACTGGAACTATCACCCAAAGGGAACGAAAAGGGACCCTCTCAGCCCTCCAAAACGGGACCCCTGGCATCACAGTGGGGACCCAGGCCATCTTGGGGGAAAAGGTAAATTTTTCTTCCCTTTCCCTTGCCGTCATCGACGAGCAACACCGTTTCGGAGTGGGCCAGCGCCTGTGCCTGAGGGAAAAAAACCCCTCTTTAGACCTCATTAGCATGTCAGCTACCCCCATTCCCCGATCTCTTTCTCAAGTCCTCTATGGGGATATGGACATAGTTAATATACTGGGCACTCTGCCGGGTAGGAGCTTACCAGACACCTATTATTTCCCAAAAGAGGAAAAAGAAGAGGCCTATAAGCTCTTTGTAAGCTTAATTGAAAAAGGGGAAAAGGGCTTTTTAATAAGCCCCCGCATAGGTAAAGCTTACGAAGATCTAGCCGAAGAAGAGGAAAACCAGTCCCAAATGACTCAAGAGGGTTCCCTTAAACCCTCCTCTAAGGGCCCCTCCTTAGCTGACATGGAAAGGGAACTTAAGTCTTTGGCCCCTGACATAAGGCAAGGGACCATCCACGGCCGGCAGGACAAACTCTTCCGCTCCAAGGTGATGCAGGACTTTAGAGCTGGCGAGCTACAGGTACTAATAGCTACCACCATAGTGGAGGTGGGCGTGGATATCCCCGGTGCCAATGTCATGCTGGTGGAAGGGGCAGAAAACATGGGCTTAGCCCAACTCCACCAGCTCCGGGGCCGGGTGGGCCGGGGAGGTGGCAAAGCCTCCCTCATATTACTGGCCCACAGCGAAATAAGCCCCAATGCTGCCCTTAGGTTTTCCGCCCTTCAAAGCGGGGCCGATGGCTATGAGCTAGCTGAACTGGACTTGGAATTGAGGGGCCCAGGGGAAGACATTGGGCTCAAGCAATCCGGCTGGCCCAAGTTCTCCTTTTTAAAGTTTCCCCGCGACCTTAGCCAAGTCCCCAGAGCCCATCAGCTGGCTTTAGAGCTTATGGCCTTGGAAGATAAGTTCTCTAATGACTTGACCCTAGGCTTAGAGGAGTTGCAAAAGTCCCTTTTAAAGGGGGCTTTGGGCGTATAATAGTAATATTTTAGCTAAAGGTTTTAAGCCTCAATATTTCTTGCCTCTAGACCTTAAAGTCATTAAAATCAGAACCGGGCTCTTCCAATGGTGCTATAATATTTTGGCCAATTGTTATTGGCCTTTTACTACCCTTGTTAAAACCCGCAAAGTAGTTTTTTTTCTAACCCCGCAAGCTTTTTTGCAAAAATAATCCTTTAAATAGCAAAAGCCTTTTTTCCAAAAACTATTTTTTTTCTATATAAGCCCGTCCTTTTTATCTATACTAGCGGCCGACTATTTCACGGCCCCTCACAAATACTGTAAAGTCCAAAGCTAAAGCCATTGAGGCCAAAAACTAAAAGCTTTTGGCACATTATTGAATACAAAAGTTACAATTTGCCTGTGTTTAAACATAGAAAATATTTATTTTATTTCGGCAAAACCGGCCAGTACCGGTTCTTTTGGAGGTCATAGATGACTAAGAATTTACCCCGCGGGGGTTTTGACAAAGCCGACGCGCCCATGGCACAGGTGCGGGAGATCCTTTTCGGGGCCCAGCTTAAAGATATGGAGATGCGCTTCCGCCGCCAGGAGGAACGCTTCCTCCGCGAGATAAACGAGGTGCGCGAATCTTTAAGGGGCCGCCTGGACAGCCTAGAAAACTTCATGAAGAGCGAAGTAGCCTCCATGTACACCAGGCTCAACCAAGAGAAAGAGGAAAGGGAAAATGCCCTGAAAAATGAGGAAAGGGAACGCCACGAAGAAGTGCGCGCCGAGGCCAGAGAAAGGGAGAGCCAGGTAGATAACCTTAAGAGAGAGACGCAAGAAAACTTCGCCAGAGAACAAAAAGAGCGCACGGAATCCGACCAGAGGCTCTCTGGGGAGATAAATTCCACCAATGAGAATCTGGAGCGCAAGACCAATAGGCTGTCACAGAACTTGGACAATACGGAAAGGGCCCTAAGGGAGCTTCTTATGAAGCAAACCGCCAACTTAAGTGACAAGATTGACGAGAAATACAATGAGCTTGTGAACATCATCAATAAGACCGCATCCCAGATCCGCTCGGATATGGTCTACCGCACTGCGCTTTCCACCATGTTCACCGAGACCGTAGGAAGCCTTTCTAAACCCTGGAATCTGGATATCGAGGACTCTGAGGATGGGGCTGGCGAGGTCTATGACGGAGACGAGGTCTCAGGTGGCTACCAGGGCGACCAGAACCAAGAGCATCAGGAGCATCAGGAGCACCAGGAAAACCAAGAGAACTACGAGCACCAGGACCACCACGACGGTGGGGATAACTGGAATGGCTAAACTCGATTGATGAAACCCTTTATTTTGCCGGCAAAATACTCCCTTTCTTTGGCCAAGCCCCCAAGGGGATAGAACATGGGTTTACTTTCCTTTTTTTCCAGAAAGAAAAAAGCCGCCAGGGCCCTTTCGCCCTTAGAGGCCGATGCGCCCGAACTGGAAGAAATGCACCTTAAAACAGATAATAGCGACCCCGCAAAGCCCCTTCAGGAAGAAAGTCATAAAGGCTCCCAAGCGCCTTTAAATGAGGACACAGAAAGGTCCCCTCTTCCCCTTGCAGATGCCGATCCCACTAACCCAGATCCCCTTGCAGATCCCGAGTCTCTTAATAACCTTATAAATCCGGACCCCCCAGATCCTTCGGACGAGGCCGCAAGCCTAGATCCTCTAGTTCCTTCGGAAGAGGCCGCGAGCCTAGAGCCTTCGGATCCTTCTGACGAGGCCGCAAGCCTAGATCCTCTAGATCCTATGAATACCTTAGATCCTCCAGCTTCGGCTTCTTCTGAAGAGCCGCCGGGCACATCTCAGACGGAACCCCAGACCAAGACCAAGAACTTTGAAGATAGCTTTTTGGAGGAACTGGACTCCTTTTTTACTGAAGAGGAGGGTGAAACGACTATTTCTGAGGAAAAGGAAGAGACAGGTAAGACCTTTGACTTTGAGCCTAAGGGATCTGTAAACTACGACCCAGAGTCCCAAGGAGAGGAGAATTTGGCTGCGCCGGAGCTTAAGCTCCCACCTGCCGCCGATCCAGATAGCGAGATGGGGAGGCTGAAAAGCCTCATCATGGAGCGGGAGATGCGGCAGATAACCAACATCCAAGAAAAGGTGGATGACCCCAAGGCCCTGGCCAATACCATTTCCCAGGTCATAACCGAGGCCATCTTGATGCGCAGGGAAAGGGACGATAAATTAAATACCGTCTTGGCTCCCACTGTGGAAAAGATAGTGACCGCCTCTGTACGCCGGAACCCTGAGACCTTGGCCAACCAGATCTTCCCGGTAATTGGCCCTGCAATAAGAAGGGCCATCTCGGATACCTTTGTCTCCATGCTCCAATCCTTTAACAGCATGCTGGAGACAAGCTTTTCCTTAAAGGGCCTAAAGTGGCGCCTGGAGGCCTGGAAGGTCCACAAGCCTTTCAGTGAAATAGTCCTACTCCACACCCTTTTGTACCACGTGGAGGAGATCTATTTAATCCATGCCGAATCCGGCCTGGTCTTAGACCACCTGGTCTACGAGGGGGGCGAGGCCAGGGACTCGGAACTGGTAGCTGCCATGTTCACTGCCATCCGGGATTTTATCCGGGATAGCTTTTCCGTGGACAAAAAGGAGCATTTGGATAACCTGCGCTTTGGAGAACGCACCATCTTCCTCCAAAGGACAGAAAAGATCTTTATGGCCTGCGTGGTAAGGGGTAATCCCCCGGTCTCCTTAAACCAAGAGCTCCAAAACGCCCTAGAGCTCATGGCTGTTAATTCCTCTGAGGATTTGGATAATTTTACTGGAGATGCCACGGCCTTTAAGAAAAACCGTCCTTTTTTCCAGCCCTTCTTAGAGGCCCGTTACGAGGACAAGAAGGAAAAATTACCCTTTTTCATCAGGATGATTCCTCTTGCCATTATCATCATACTGGCTATTTTAATTGGTGTAGGTATCTATGACAGCAGAGTGGAGGCTAGAAATAAGGCCCATTTGGCTCAAATGGCACAAATCCGCCAAAATGCCGCCACAGAGGCTAGGGCTGCCATAGAGGCCAGGGTACTTAAAGCTGTGGACAAGCTTAACCTAGAGCCTGGGATAGCTGTAGCCAGGGTGGCCCCCATTGCAGATGGCAACTTTGAGATAGTCTGCTTAAAAGATGAATACGCCGTAGACCCACAAGAATTTTTAATAAACGAGGCAGAGCTCAATCCAGCATCCTTTACCCTGCTCATTAAACCCTTTATGTCCATGGACGAGGCTATGGTCTTAAAGAGGGTGGAAGCTATCATCAAGCCCCCACCAGGAGCTACTGCTACCTTTGACAGTAACACCGGGGAACTCACCCTAACCGGCCAGGCCCCTCAAGGCTGGATCTATGACGTCCGCTCCAGGGCCCTTGCCATTTCCGGTATCAAGACCGTAAATACTGAAGGGATTACCGACCCCCAGTACGAAAAGTTCACTAAGCTTATTAATGAGGTAAACAGTGTTGTTATCCACTTTCCTCTAGGGAAAGCCGTCCCAGAGCCCTATGATGCCCAGTTACTGGAAGATACTGTGGATAAGCTCATGGAACTGCAAGAAATGGCATCTACCATGGGACTTACACTCTCTCTTACGGTCTTCGGCCATGCGGACTCCACTGGATCGGAACTTAGAAACTACGAGCTCTCCCAAGAAAGGACCAGGACCATAGCTGCCAAGCTCTATGCCAAAGGCTCTACCATGCCCATAATTAATTACGGCATGGGCTCCGAGTCAGCTAGTACTAACTTAGAGGCTACCCCTGGCCGTATCCCAGGGGAGGACCCAGACAGCCGCAAGATACAGCTATGGGTAAATATTAGCTCCCGCTCTAGTTTAGAGACTCCTACAATGCAAGCCCCTCCAGGGGCCACTTCTAGCCCCCCTCCAGGGGCTATTTCTAGCCAAAACAACTAAACAGCCTGCCTAAAAGCCAGTGTACCTCTAGAAAAAAATAGCCCCATGCTATGCCAGCCGGGCTAAATTACAGATAATTAAAAAATGCAACATAGTAGCCTCATTTTCTCTATTATAGAAGGAATATGGCTTTTTTCTCCAAAACGGGGCTAAAAAGGGGTCCGGGGCTCTAAAACTTGTCAAATCTATAGATAGACCCATGGGCCAAAGGCCATGGG
This sequence comes from Deltaproteobacteria bacterium, assembly GCA_031279515.1. Taxonomy (GTDB): domain Bacteria; phylum Desulfobacterota; class Desulfarculia; order Adiutricales; family Adiutricaceae; genus JAITII01. The sequence goes on along the minus strand of JAITII010000006.1, from coordinate 42,953 downwards.
CCATGGGCCATGGCCATTGGCCATTATGAGGCTTTGCAAAAGGCTATAATTGATATATAATACTTTCTCAAATTTGATGGCTACGTAAAAAAGCCTCTAAAATTCCAGTTGAAACAAGATAGAGCAATATTTAGTAGTAATATAATGCAATATCTGCATTATATAGTAGGAAGATTGATATCTCTAGTTATTTAGGTCCTTTTTACGCTATGATCAAATTTGACTTCAAGGGATAAAGGGCAAACTCCCTAGATTCTGGTGGGGAAATTTTGCTAGCCTTTAAGCCTTAAGCCAGGATTTTTGTAGACTACGGACAAAACCTATATGATTAATAAAAAGATCTGCATGCTGGGCGCCTTTTGCGTGGGGAAGACGGCTCTTGTGCGTCAATATGTCAACTCCATATTTTCCGACAATTATTTGTCCACCGTGGGGGTCAAGATCTCCAAAAAGGTGATAAAGGAAGAGCTTGGAGACCAGGACGGAGGCATTTCCTTAGTCCTCTGGGACATGGAAGGACAGGACAACTATTCCACAGTAAATCTCTCATATCTACGCGGCGCCCATGGGCTCTTATTCGTCGTGGACGGTACCAGGGGCGAATCCTTGTCCGTTGCCTTGAAACTCCGCAACGAGGCCATCAAGATCTTGGGCCAGAACGTACCTGGGTTTTTTCTCATCAACAAAGCCGATCTCCAAAATGAGTGGGAAATAACCGACAAGGTCCTCACCTCCCTTTCAGCCAAGGGCGTAAAGATAATAAAAACTAGCGCCAAGACAGGACTCAATGTGGAAAAGACCTTTGAAGACTTAACTCAAGCTATGCTGGAGAAACAGTGACAAAAACACCCATAATATTTAATGAAGTCCAGGATCAGGGGGCCCTGGGCCTGGAATTTTTAAACTTTTTGGAGTACGTCATCTTGAAGAGGGTGGGCCATATGCGCTACGAGCTCTATGGCCCACCCCCAGCTTTCTACACTAGCCTCTTTTTTCCCGACGGTCCCGGTGAGATGCAGTCCTTAGACCAACCCTGGGACAACTCTTTCATGCTGGAGTACTTTCTCTTGGATGCCGAAGAATTCTTTGACAAGGCCCCTAAACCAGGAAATAAGACCAGCTCCGGCATCTGGCTGGAAACCAACCCCAAGACCTTAGAAGAGGTGCCTTTAATTGCTAGGGCTTGGCAATTGGAGAACTCCCAGGTAATCTCCATCCAGGTGATCCATGAAGAATACTCCGAAAGGCTGAGGATCTTAAGAAAAGCCCGCCATGAGCTCATGGAAAGGCGCAAGATAAGTTCCGCTTTAAACTCCTTTAAGAAAAAGGCACTCTTTGATGCCATGACTAAGCTCTACAACAAGGGGAGCTTCATGGATATACTCCAGGAACAGGTGGATAAGTTCAGAAACTATTCCCCCACCATGTCCCTTTTCATCATAGATGTGGACCACTTTAAAAGGGTAAACGATACCCTAGGGCACTTGGCAGGGGATTCCATCTTGATCCAAGTAGCTGACCTTTTAAAGAGCTCTTTGCGTAAAAACGACTTTCCCGCCCGTTACGGGGGTGACGAATTTACTGTCATTGCCCCTGACACCAATATGGAACAGAGCCAAAAGCTGGCGGAAAAGCTGAGGAGCAGGGTGGAAAACCACGACTTTGGGGCCAATCACCTTAAGATAACCATCTCTGTGGGCTATACCATCTACCGCCCCGGTGAGACCCTCCAAAACTTTATCCGCCGAGCCGACCTGGCCCTCTACGATGCCAAGCAAATGGGACGCAATATCGCCTGCTTCAGAGACCCCTGGCTCATTGACGACGAAGAGATCATCCAGGCACCTGACCCAGGGCCGCTGCCTAAAGCCCCGGCGCCTGTCCCCTTTTCTAGTCACATCAAGGCGGATATTGACCTTGCCAGCAATTTGGACTTGGACCAGGACTTAGAAGACGACCCTGAAGATAGTCCCCACGACTTTGAACCATGATTTTGAACCATAATCTAGAGTGCTATCTAGAAATTAATCTTGAAAGCTAGCTAAAATGACTAGAGCTTTCCCTTTTAGCCAAAAATTTGCCCCAATAGTTCTCAAATAAGCGCCTTTCCGCGTCGGGCTAAATTTATCAAAGAGGTAGCTTAACCGGCCTTCATCACTTGCAAGGCCTTTCTATTTTTTACCCTATCCTGTCAAGACAAGGGAGCCTTAAGGCTGAAAGGCAACTAATTTTAGTTGCGACCTTTTGTACCTGATCCGGATAATACCGGCGGAGGGAGCTTTTGACACCTTTAAAGTCCTTTTTGGGTGAAAGTATTCCCTCTTTGAAGGGAGTCGCCCATGGCTGAAAACCAATCCAAGATAAACTTCCCCATAGTCCTTACCGTAGCCTCCTCAGATTCAGGGGGAGGGGCAGGAGTTCAGGCGGATCTTAAAACCTTTGCCGCCTTGAGGGTCTACGGAGTGTCCGCCATCAGCGGCCTTACAGCTCAGAATACCACCTCCGTTACCCTCTTTGAGACCGTAAGTTCCCAGATGCTCACCACCCAACTGGAGGCGATATTTTCTGATTTCCCAGTGAATGTCATCAAGGTGGGCCTCATTGGAAGCCCACAAAACATCTTGGCACTCATTGAGTTTATCAAAGAATTAAAGGACCCCCCCAAGCTTATTGTGGACCCAGTGATGATAAGCGCTGCTGGCTATGAATTTTTAAATGAGGACTCGATAACTGCCTTAGAAAAGCTCCTGCCCTTTTCCTATCTCACCACCCCCAATATCAATGAGGCTGAAAAGCTCTCCCTTTTGAGCTTAAATAGCCCAGGAAATATTAAAAGGGCTGCTGATATTATCTTTAATAGGTTCAAGCCCAAGAACATCTTGATAAAAGGCGGGCATGCGGCGGGAGCCGATTCCAAAGACTATCTCTTTATGGAGGACGGAAGCTACCAAGTCTTTGCCTTGGAAAGGATTAAGACCAACAGCGACCACGGCACTGGCTGCAGCTTATCCTCTGGTATTGCAGCCTTTCTGGCGCACAAGCTCAGCTTACCTGAGGCCGTGGAAAGGGCCAAGCTCTATGTCCACGGTGCCATAGCCGACGGCATGGAACTTGGTGCAGGTCGCGGACCTTTAAATCATTTCTACGAGTTCTATAGCTACAATAGACCAGAGACCTTGATGCCAGGTCCCATTGACCAGGGATTTCCGCCCCCTTTATGCTGCCAAGACCTTGGGGAGACAATTGTAAAACCCAAGAGCATAGCCCTTACCAAGACCAAAGAAACTAGAAGCTATTTTCAGTACTTAGCCAAGGTGCGCCAGACTAATCCCTTGGTCCTATGCATCACCAATTTTGTCACAGTAACCGATTGCGCCAATGCCCTTTTAGCCATTGGCGCCTCCCCTGTCATGAGCCTAGGACCTGATGATGCCAGGGATTTGGCAGCCCAGGCCCAAGCCCTGGTAATTAACATTGGCACAATAAATGATGCCACCTATGAGGTCATGCTCCAGGCAGGGCTTGGGGCCAATTGGGCCAAGGTCCCCATAGTCTTAGACCCCGTTGGGGTAGGTGCCTCTTTAAACCGCATGACCCCTTCTAAGGAACTTATCAATAAGCTCTCACCCAGGGTCATAAGGGGCAATGCCTCAGAGATCCTAGCCCTCTATAACGTGTCTTTAAGTATGACCCAAAGGGGCGTGGATACTGCATTAGGCTTAAACTTTAAAGATATTGAGGAGGCGGCAGTTAAGATCTCCCAGGCCACAGGGGCAATAGTAGCCGTTACCGGAGAGACGGACCTTGTAACCTTTGGGGGCCGTTTGGAGACTATTTCCGGGGGCAATATTTTGCTTACCTGCATCACAGGCTCCGGCTGCCTCTTAAGCGCCCTAGTGGGCGCCTTTGTAGGTGCTAATCCAGACAGTCCCCTGGAGGCTACAGTTGCTGCCCTAGAACTTTTAAAGGCAGCAGGTGAAATAGCCGCCTCCAAGCTCTCTGACCCACTGGCCTTAGGCGAATTCCACTTTCGCCTCTTGGACGCCTTGGCCATGAGCTAAAAGTCGGGATAGAACTCCCTTAAAGAGCCCCAGCACGCAATTTTAAGCTATCCATTTAAGGATTTACTATGCTAAGGAAAAAAGCCTTGTATCCCAAGTTGCGCCTTATGCTCGTAGCTGGTAAAAAAGATGCTGGCCAAAGAACTGTTAGCGAACTTGCTCTTTTGGCCTTCCAGGGGGGAGTAAGTGCGCTGCAGCTCCGGGAAAAAAGCTTGGATGATAACCAGTTCTATGACCAAGCTCTGGAGCTAAGGGCCCTCTCTAAAGAGCACAATAAGCTCTTTATCATAAATAACCGCGTAGACATTGCCTTAGCTGTGGATGCTGACGGGGTCCACCTAGGTGAAAGCGACCTAAATGTTGCTACTGCGGCCAAATTACTTTCTAAAGACAAAATAATAGGCTATTCGGCAAGTTCAGCCGTCAAGGCAAAAGAGGCAATATTGAAAGGCGCAGATTACTTAGGTGTGGGAGCCCTGTATCCATCCCCATCTAAACCCGAGGCCAAACAGATAGATGCCGATACCATTAGCTCCATTATAGCTTTAAAGTGGCCTACAGTTGGTATTGGCGGCATCACCACAGAAAACGCCCATCTGGCCTGGGCCTATGGTTTTAATGGCCTGGCTTTGATCTCTGCCCTGGCCCAGGCCCAAGACCCTACCCAAGCAGCTAAAAAAATCCTCGCGGGTTGTATCTAGCTATTTTTTTTCTGGCAGGACCGCCTGCCAGGGGGCCTTGTGCTCTTTTTCAAAAAGTGCCACCTGTGGCAGAAAATGGGAAAGGGTATAGTCTATGTCATCAGCGCCTTTTAAGAACATGGCCTTTACCTTGGGGTCCACATTAAAATGACAACTGTAGCCATCGGAACCTAATATTTCTTGCCCCTCTAGATCCACAGTGAGGGTATAGCCGGTATTAGCTTCTATTCTACCCATCAAATCCTTGACCTCAGCTAGGGGCCTTTCTACTAATAGTAGCCCCACCTTGGAGCTATTGTGGGAGAAAATATCCCCAAAGCTTTCGGCTATGACCGTCTTAAAGCCATAATCCATGAGGGCCCAGGCGGCATGTTCCCTGGAAGACCCGCAGCCAAAGTTCCTCCCTGAGACCAGGACCCCGGCGCCTTTAAAGCGGGGAAAGTTTAAAGAAAATTCTAGGTTTTCCTCTCCAGAGGGCAAAAACCTAAGGTCATTGAAGAGGAACTGGCCGTACCCGTCCCGTGAGATGCGTTTTAAAAACTGTTTTGGTATGATAAGGTCCGTATCTACATTGGGCCTATCTAAATAGGCAGCCAATGCAGTAAATCTCTTAAAGCTTTCCATTTCCTATCCTTAAAATGCTTAGCTAGCCAAAGGAAATGGTCCCCTTTAGCGCCCCATAGTATACCTAATATATTTTGACTTTTAAAGTTCCTAGCTTAAAGCTTATCAAGGTCAGCTAGTGGCCGGCTAGTGGCCGGCTTATGGCCGACTAGTGGTCCTATAGGGGACTACTAGGGACTAGCTAACGGCCGGCTAGTGGCCGGCTAGGGGCCGGCTAGGAACCCTATAGGGACTAGCAAAGGGAATCTTAACAAAACTTACAAATTGTTTATTGACAAAAAAAGGGGCCCTTGCAAACAAAATATAGCCCGCGGATTGGTTCTGTGCTAAAATGCGCCCATGGTAGCCTAAATGCCTTTCAGATGGCCCGGCGCCACACCTTTTGCTTGAAAATAGTCATGTGGGCTATGTACTTGTTGAGCCCCTGGCTATATGAAGCCTAGAAGATTACTCTAAGATAAGTTTGGCCACAAGAGCTAAGAGTTTGTTGAGGCCCTTATCCCCCCGAGGTTTCCCATTTCCAAAACAGAGACACACTTAAAGGTGCCTATGTACTTTTTAGGACTCGATGTGGGTTCCGTGAGCGTGAAAATTGCTCTCTTGGACCCAGAGGGCCAATTATTGCATAGTGCATATCTAAGGCACCAGGGCAGACCTTTTCACACCATACTAGCTGGGCTCACTTCCCTTGGTAAAGAAGTGCCCCTAGCCAAGGTCCATGCTCCCATGGTCACGGGAAATTCTGCCAAAAAAATGGCCGAGCTTTTAGGTGGTGAGGCCCTAGGGGAGGTCATGTGCCTTACCTTGGCTGCCAAGTCCAGTGAGCTCAAGGCAAAGTCCAGTGAGCTCAAGGCAAAATCCAATGCGCTGAAGGCAAAATCTCTAATAGACATTGGAGGTGAGGATACCAAGGTACTGTGGTTTAAAGAGGAGGGGGGACTTTTTGCCCTTTCCGACTTTGCTATGAATTCTTTATGTGCCGCTGGCACTGGGTCCTTTTTGGATCAACAGGCACACCGCTTAGGCTACGACATACACACCTTTGCCTCCCTTGCCTTAAAGTCCGAGGTCCCCCCCAGGGTGGCGGGACGCTGCTCTGTCTTTGCCAAGAGCGACATGATCCATCTCCAGCAGTCAGCCACCCCGGATTATGAGATAATCTACGGACTGTGCCTGGCCATGGCCAGGAGCCTGAAAAGTGGACTGGCCAAAGGTAGAAATCTAGCTCCCCCCGTCCTCTTCTCCGGGGGGGTGGCAGCCAATGGGGGCCTCATTAGGGCCTTGGAAGAGATCTTGCAATTGGCCCCGGGAGAGCTCATAGTACCCAAGACCCATTTTGTCTACGGGGCCCTAGGGGCAGCCCTGGCAGCTAAAGATGAGTATCAAAATATTAGCCCCGAAGGGCTTTCTTTAGCTGCCTTGGATAATTGGCTAAAGGCTCCACATGATCCGCCCTCTAGGCAAAAGAGGCTTATTAGAAGAAAGGATAGGCCCCGCCAGGGCACCTTTGACTGGTCCCAGGTACCTGAGGGCGTAAAGCTCCCTGTGTACATAGGCGTTGACGTAGGCTCGGTTTCCACAAATATTGCAGTAGTCACAGAAGATGGCACCCTTTTATCCAGACAATACCTACCTACGGCCTCCAGGCCCCTGGAGGCAATAACCATAGGCTTTTCCCAGGTGCCCTGCGAGCTGAGGGAAAAAACCGAGGTCTTGGGGGTCTGCACCACTGGTTCAGGCAGATACCTTTCCGCTGATTTCATCGGGGCGGACATGACAGTAAATGAGATTACCGCCCAGGCCACAGCTGCTTACAGCATAGATCCAACTGTGGACACCATCTTTGAGATAGGGGGACAGGACTCTAAATATATCTACCTTTCCAATGGCGTTATTGTGGATTTCATGATGAATAAGGCCTGTGCAGCTGGGACAGGGTCCTTTTTAGAGGAACAAGCCGATAAATTGGGGATTCAAATTAAAGAGCAATTTGGCTCTTTGGCCTTAAAAAGCCAAAACCCCGTCTCTTTAGGTGAGCGCTGCACGGTCTTTATGGAATCGGATTTGGTGCACCACCAGCAAAACGGGGTGGCCCTAGAAGACCTGGTAGCTGGGCTCTGCCACGGGATAGTGGCCAATTACCTAGGAAGGGTGGTAGAGACCCGCAAGGTGGGGGAAAACATCTTCTTCCAAGGTGGCACAAGCTTCAATGAGGGGGTGGCAGCTGCCTTTGAAAGCCATTTGGGAAAGCCTATTACAGTACCCGATAATGCGGATGTCACAGGTGCCATGGGGGCAGCCTTTATCGCCAGAGACAGGCGCACCTGGAAGGAAAGTAGCTTTGTGGGCTACGATCTATCCAACAGGGAATATAATATTAAAAGCTTTGAATGCCGCCATTGCGCTAACCACTGCGAGATAAGAAAGGTCACTGTCTCAGGGGGGAGGCCCTATTTCTACGGCTCCCGCTGCGACCGCTATGAAGAGGACCAGGGGCGCAAAAAAGCCTCTACCCACAGTGAAGACCTCTTTAAGTTTAGGTTGGATGCGGCCTTTAATCCAATTGAATTACAGGCCTTAGATTACGGCACGAAAAAACCCTACAAAGGTAGGATTGGCCTTATTAGGAGCATGTTCTTTGCTGAGCTTGGTCCCTTTTTCTCTGTCTTTTTAGCCTCCCTTGGCTATGAGCCGGTCTTCTCGCCTCCCACCAATAAGACCACCATCCACAAAGGCTGCGAAAGAACGGAAGGGGAGTTCTGCTTTCCCATCAAGGCGGCACATGGACATATTTTAGAGCTCATGGACATGGATTTAGACCATATCTTCATCCCTTCTCTAGTAAATATGCCCCCTGCCCAATCTATCAATGGCAATGCCAAGGCACCTGACAATGCCGCCTGTCCCTATGTCCAGTCCTTGGCCTTCACCGCCCCAGCCTGCTTGGGCCTTACCGAGCCCTTTCTCCTAAGGGGCACGGTATTTTTTGGGGAAGGTGAAAAACCTTTGGAAAAGTCATTACTGGCCATAGCCTCCAAGCTCAAAGCCAGCCGCTCTGAGGCTTTAAAGGCTATAAGCCAGGCCAAAAAAGCCCAAGAGGCCTTCTGCGAGCGGCTAATGGCCAAGGGTAGGGAAGTTTTACAGTCCCTGGCCCCCGACCAAAAGGCCATAGTGGTGGTGGGCCGCCCCTACAATTCCTATGACTCTGCCTTAAACTTAAGGCTGGGTGAAAAGCTTTCTGACTTAAAGCTAGTGGGGATCCCCATGGACCTTCTGCCCTTGGACCTAGAGGGCGATGAGCCGGCCTCACATTACTGGCGCTATGGACAAAAGATCACAGCTGCTGCCCAGTTCATAGCCAATGAACCCAGGCTAGATGCTGTTTACATCTCCAACTTCGGCTGCGGACCAGATTCTTTTATCCTCCACTTTTTCCGCCACGCCTTAGCCTCTAAACCCTTTTTAGAAATAGAAATAGATGAACACTCCTCGGATGTGGGAGCCGTAACCCGCCTGGAGGCCTTCTTAGATTCCCAGGCCCTCAAGGCGAAAAAACCAGAAAGTGATACTCCCCTTTGCCCATATGAACCAAAATTAGCCATCTTAAAGGCCCCTTTAAAGGGCAAGACCATCTACATACCTCCCATGTGCGATCACACGAGGGCGATTTCAGCTACCCTTAGAAGTAGCGGCTTAGAGACCGTAGCCCTCTGTCCTTCTGACCACAAGACCATAGAGCTGGGGCGCTCCCAGACCTCAGGCAAAGAGTGCTTCCCACTTATTTTAACTGTGGGTGACTTTTTAAAGCTTTCCCAGTCTTCTGGCTTTGACCCCCAAAAGGCTTCACTTTTTATGCCCTCTTCCAATGGGCCCTGCCGCTTTGGGCAGTATTCAAGATACCTATCTTTAGTCTTAAAACGCCTGGGACTAGAGGAGGTAAAGATTCTGTCCCTGGACCAGACAGGGGGCATGTACGATTCTTTAAACAAACTGGGCTCAAAAAAGGGCACAGCACTTACCAAAGAGATCTGGCGCTCCTTGGTCTCTGTGGATCTTCTGCAAAAGGCCCTGTACTTCACTAGGCCCCGGGAGACAAAGCCTGGCCTAGCCGATAAGGTCTATGAGGAATCTTTACAGAACCTGGAGCACACCTTAGAGCACGGGAGCTACAAAGACCTTTATAAGACCCTGGGCGAGGCCAGAGAGGCCTTTGCCGGCGCCTTAAATGGCACAGGCGATGCCATACTGCCTAAGGTGGGCCTGGTAGGTGAGATCTACGTGCGCTCCAATGAATTTGCCAATGAACAAGTCATCCGCCGCCTGGAAAGCCTGGGGGCCGAGGTCTCTGTTCCTCCCTTTGTGGAGTGGATACTCTACACCGGTTTTGTCAACAAGATGCGGGCAAAAAGGGTAGGAAATCTAAAGAAAAGCTTTTTTTACTGGCTCACTATGTTGGTGCAGCACTATGAACTGGACAAACTAGCTAAAGCTTTTAAAGGATTTATCCCCGAGTTAAAAGAACCACCTGTAACTGAGGTGGTGCGCCTTGGGGAGAAATTTTTAGACAGCGCCTTTCAAGGGGAAGCTATTCTTTCCCTGGGGAAGGGCCTGGAATATTATCAGCACGGGGCGCGTGGGCTAGTAAATATCATGCCCTTTACCTGTATGCCTGGCATGGTGGTGGGAGGACTGGCAACCAGTTTCCGCCATGAAGCAGGCTCTATGCCCCTTTTGAATCTGGCCTTCGATGGTCAGAGTCAAACCAATACTCAAGCCCGCCTGGAAGCTTTTATGTACCAGGTGACAAATTTTTCTAACCCCTTTTCCCCTAAGGGCGCCAAAAATTAGATTGTTAGTAGCTAATAGCTCTAGCTAAAATCTCTCGCGCAGATGGGGAGAAAATACCACTTATTAAATTCTCAAAAGGAGATGTGGTGGACAGAATTTTGATAAACGCCGCCGACCCCGAGGAATGCCGCGTGGCTATGCTGGACTCCCGGGGGGTATTGCAGGAATACTATACGGATTCCGCATTAAGGCAGCTAAGCTTAAACAATATCTACAAGGGTCTGGTGAATAATATAGAGCCCTCTTTGCAGGCGGCTTTCGTGAACTTTGGTTCCGATCGCAACGGCTTTCTGCAGATAGCGGATATCCACCCCGAGTACTTCCAGGAAGAGCTAAAAGGTCCTTCCCCGGACATCAAAAAGGCCATCAAGAAAAACCAAGCTATGCTGGTACAGGTCATTAAAGAGCCCACAAACATCAAGGGGGCTGCTTTAACCACCTTCATCTCTTTGGCTGGCCGCTTCATAGTCTTAACCCCTGGTTGCTCCCACGTGGGGGTGAGCCGCAAGATCCTAAACGACAAAGAACGCAATCGTCTGCGCCATATAGCCGAAACCCTTCCGGTTCCGGAAGGTTGCGGCTATATAGTGCGCACTGTGGCGGAAAACCGCACCAAAGAAGAGCTGGCCGAAGACCTCTACCAGGTCTATAACCTCTGGGAAGACATCCGCAGCCACGCCAGGGACTCCAATTACCCCGCCTTGGTCTACAGGGAGCAGGATCTAGCCATTAAGATCCTAAGGGATCACTATACCTCAGACTGCTACGAGATCCTGGTGGATGAACCGACCACCTTCCATAAGGTCAAGGAATATATAAAATCCATTGCCCCAGGTCAACAGAATAAGGTGCGCCTCCATGCAGAAAAGAGGCCCATATTTTCGCGCCACCAATTGGAGCAGCAACTGGAGACCATCCACCAGACACAAGTGCGCTTAAGGAGCGGGGGATCCATTGTCATAACCCCCACCGAGGCCCTGGTCTCTATAGATGTGAACTCCGGCAAGGGCACCAAAGAGGACTCTTTAGAAGAAACTGCTTTCGCCACCAACATGGAAGCAGCCGAAGAGGTGGCTCGCCAGCTCCGCCTAAGGGACTTAGGCGGGGTGGTGGTGGTGGATTTTATTGACATGCGCGAGGAAAAGCACCGCCGGGAGGTGGAAAAGCGCATCCGGGATTCCTCCAAGGTGGACAAGGCCAAGATGGATTTCTCTTCCATCTCTAAGTTCGGGCTTTTGGAGCTCACTCGCCAGCGTCTGCGCCCGCCCATAGAGGCGGGGATCTACACCACCTGCCCCCATTGCAAGGGAAAGGGCCAGGTCTACACCCCAGAGTCCGCTGCCCTTAGCTTTTTGCGCCATGCCACCCAGCTTTTATCTATGAAAGGCGGCTTAGGGGCCTTAAAGGCCAAGCTCAACCAAGAAGTGGCGGACTATGTCCTAAATGTCAAAAGAAGTGAGCTCTTGCGCCTGGAAGAAAGGCACAAGACCAAGATCTTAATCTCAGGGGATGTGACCTTACCCCCCAGCCAATACGACATCAAGACAGAAAAGCGCAGCCAGGAAGTGGAGCAATTAAAGCCTGGCCAAGTGGCCAAGTCCCCGGACCCCCAAGAGTCCATCATGGGCTCTAATGGAAGGGGCATACCTGGAAATGGCAAGAGACCTGGAATCATCAAAGACGATAGAAGGCCCTTAGGTCCCAAAGAAGAAAGGCGTCCCAAAAAGAGTCACCCCCGTCGCCCGCGTACCATACGCCTCTTCAATGACTAATGACCCAATACATATTGGGCTTTGTAGCTTTCTCTTTTTTAAAAGGGAGCTAGGAAAAAAGCATTGCTCTATCGCCTTTATCTTAACGGCTCTTTTCTTAATAGGCTGCACCCAGGTGCGGATTTCTCCGGAAGAGCTATCTCCTCCCCCTGACTTTCCAATAAGAAGCTTAATCTTAGTCTTTGAAGAGGAAAATAGCTTTTCACCAGTTGCAGCTGGGGCAGTTACAGTAAGGGTAAGTGAGCCCAATACCCTTGTAAGCCCAGCACATGTTTTAACTGATGCCCAGGGTGGGGTAAGTGTTAGCTACAAGCCAGTTGCCCTCTATGAAGAGGCGGCCTTAAAGGCCGGGGATCTTGTTGTGGACTATAAGGCTACGCTCTATATCACTCTGGAAAAAGGGGGCAAGATTTGGGAGTGGGAGTTAGATGACTGGCTCACCTATGCCTACTACTTTGACCCTCTCTACCAGGGCCTAAACCGCACAGCCGAACAGGGGCCGGACTATATTAACCTCATAGTGACAGATAAATATTAAATTGCAAGTCCGCCTAAGGGGGGCAAATTGGCCCGAAGGCCAAAATGGGAGGCTAGCCATCAAAGCTTCTTTGGCTTAAAATAGGATCTTTAGAATTTTCTCTGTTTTTAGTTAATTTCTTGTTTTTTAGTTTTTTTTCTTTTTCCCTCATTTTAGTTCTTAAGCGCCATAGCATGTATCATATTATTAGACTTTAAAAAAAGGTTACCTATGCTTTTTCACCAACTCCATAGCTATCTTACAGACCGAGTTAGCTTTAGCCCAGAGCACCTGGAGCTTCCGGAGATAGGTCAGGCGCTTTCTAACTATACTTTTTTTTCCGAGTCCCATGGAATCCTTGCAAATGCTGCCAAGATAATCTCTCCTATCCATCTGGAGGACTTAAGTCCAGAAGACATTAAAGCCGGTGAGCTTATGAACGCAGTCACCTTGGTACCTGACCATGAGATAGAGGAAAACAAAGAATTTCGCCACCATGTCCTCTCCCCCCTGGGAGCCGGAGACGCACAGGGAGTAATCATCCTACTCCACGGCTTCAATGAAAGGAATTGGTCCAAATATCTCCCCTGGGCGGCGGAACTTGTAGCAAAGACTCAAAAGACGGTAATCCTCTTTCCCATAGCCTTTCACATGAACCGCTCCCCGGCCCTGTGGACTGACTCCAGGGATATGAGGGCTGTGAGCCAGTTGCGCAAAAAGCTCTTGCCCAACGACATCTCATCTACCCTATCCAATGCCGCAATCAGCGTAAGGTTATCTGTTAATCCCAGCCGCTTTTTCTGGTCAGGTTTGGAGTCCTTTATGGACATTAACCTTTTGGTAAAAAGGATTAAAGAGGGAAGGCAGCCTGGGATTCAAAAAGGGGCTAAGGTGGATCTCTTTACCTACTCAATAGGTACCTTACTAGCTGAGATCGTCTTTATGACTAATGAAGAGTCCCTTTTTAGTGATTCTAAGCTAGTTGCCTTTTGCGGAGGACCCACCTTTAATAGACTCTCACCCGTCTCCAAATTCATCTTGGACTCCGAGGCCAATGTCCTTCTCTACTCCTACCTAGTGGAGCACCTGGATAGCCACATTAAAAATGACCCCCAGCTGGCCTTATATCTAGAAAATAGCGCACGACCAGTGGGCCGCAACTTCAAGACCATGTTAAACTATAAGGTGGACCTGGAATACAGGGAAGATAAGTTTAGACAATTATCCAATAAGATATTGGCCATCACCCTGAAAAAAGATGAGGTGGTACACCCCTATGAGGTGGTGGGCACCTTAAATGGGAGCAAAAGAGACATTCCCATAAGGATAATAGATATGGATCCGCCCTACCCCTATCGCCACGAAGACCCCTTTCCAATAACTTTAAAAATTGGCGAAAAGGTGACAGAGACCTTCCATGAGCTTTTTGCGCCCATCTGCGAATTCTTACGCTAAAAAGCAAGATAAAAAAAGCATGGGCCCCACTGGAATAGCCATTGGGGCCCATGCCCAAAAGGTTTATGATGCAGACAAACATTGGTTTATTGGGCTACGGCACAGTAGGTGAGGGAGTAGCCAGAATAATCTCCCTTGAAGAGACACTTTTAAGCCAAAAGATAGGCTGGCCCTTAAAGCTTTCCAAGGCGCTTGTAAGAGACCTCACAGCCCCCAGGGGCTTTCCCCCTCCTCCAGGGCTTTTGACCACCAATCCCTTTGACGTGGTGGGAAACCCTGATATCCAAGTGGTGGTGGAGGTCATGGGGGGCATAGAACCCGCCAGGACCCTCATCTTAAAGGCCTTAGAATTCGGGCAGCACGTGGTAACAGCCAATAAGGCCCTCCTTGCCACCTGCGGAAAAGAGATCTTTGAAAAAGCCGCCCAGACCAAAAGGGAGGTCTTCTTCGAGGCTGCGGTGGCCGGGGCCATCCCTGTTATCCGCACCTTAAAAGAGGGCTTGGCGGCCAATCGCATCCAAAGCGTCTTTGGGATCTTAAATGGCACCACCAACTATATCTTAACCAGCATGAGCCAACACGCAACAAGTTTTGATACTGCATTGGCCGAAGCTAAATCCCTAGGCTATGCCGAGGCGGATCCTACCATGGACATAGAGGGAGAAGATGCCGCACATAAGCTGGTACTTTTAACTGCCTTGGCCTACGGGGTCCTTCCCAGCTTAAAGGACATCCACATTGAGGGAATTACCAAACTGGAGCCTTTGGACTTTAACTTCGCTGCTGCCTTGGGGTATGTCATTAAGCTCTTGGCAAAGGCTGCCTTAAATCCAGAAGACGGTAGACTAGAGGTAAGCTTAAACCCAGCCATGCTTCCCAAAGAGCACCTCCTTTCAGGGGTGACAGGCGTTATGAACGCAGTCATGGTAAGGGGCCATGCCTCAGGTGACATCTTCTTATCCGGCGCTGGGGCAGGAATGCTCCCCACCGCCTCGGCGGTGGTGGGTGACATTATCGAAGTGGCGCGCTTGGAACAGACTGGTGCCCAGTCCATTCGGCCCTCTTTGGGTTGGCATAGCTTAAAAGGTGATGCTGTAAAGCCCGCAGGCGACATCCGCTCCAGCTATTACCTGCGCTTTTCCGTAGAAGATAGGCCAGGGGTCTTATCTTCCTTGGCAGGAGCCTTTGCCAAGCACAATATAAGCATAGCCCAGGTGATCCAAAAGGGAGTGGACCCTTTAACCAATACTGTCTACCTAGTAATCTTAACCCACAGCGCCCCGGAAAGGGACCTTTCACATGCCCTGGAATTGGCAGGTACCTTAGGATTTTTTACTGCCAAGCCGCAGCTTATTAGGGTTGAGAACTTAAATTAAGAGCCTACCTACATCCCCGCGTCCCCCCAGACGCAGCCGCAGTAGTTCTGCCTGTAGATATTTAGTTTTTTAGAGATGGATAGCGCCTGGCTATGTCCCAGGCGCCAATCTTCATCTAAAAATTCCAATCCGTAATAGCAAGCCTTTTGGCGGCAAATCTTTCTTATTAGCTCATGGTCCTGCTGGCGGCTAAAGAGTAAGGTGGTGGAAAAGTACTTAAAACCCATGCTCAGGGCCTTTGAGGCAGCTTGGCCTATCCTTAAAGTGTAGCAAAACTCGCAGCGCTCTTTGGGGTCTTTAAAAGAAGCGGCCTTTTCCAAAAAAGGGGCGGGCTCGTAGGGGGAGGCCTTAAGGGTAACATCAGGCTTTTGGACTAATGCAGCAGCTGCAATATCTTCCTTTGCAGCTTCTCTTAAAGAATCTCCCTTTGCAGCAGCTGCAAAATCTCCCTTTACAGCTTCTCTTAAAGAATCTCCCTTTGCAGCTTCTGCAATATAGCTAAGGTCCGAGATAAGATAGGCTAGGGTATCTCTGCGCCTTAGGTATTCTGCCTTGGGGTGGATATTGGGATTGTAGTACCACAGGTAAAGTGACAACTTAGGGGACTTAGTTAAGATATCTTTTAAAGGAAAGATAGAGCAGGGCGCACAACAGGCGTGAAGAAAGAGATTGTCCATAAATATTCTGCAAAAAAGTCTATTCGGTGAAATACGTGAACTTAAAGGTGCTTCCTTTGCCCAGCTCTGAGGTGCATTCCACTTCTCCCAGGTGCCTTAGGACTAAAGAGCGCACTATAGCCAAGGAGACGCCCACGCCCACCAGTCCCTTGGTGGAAAAGAGGGGTTCAAAGGCGTGCCTTTTGACCCTTTCTTCCATGCCCCTACCATTGTCTTTTACCTCACAGACTAGGTAAGAGCCGTCTTTAGAGGCCTCTATTACTATAGTGGGGGCATCAGAACCCACTAGGGCTTCTAGGGCATTTTTAATGAGGCTCTGAAAGATGGTGAAGAGATCCCCGTATACCGCCTTTTGAGGGATGAGGCTCCTAGTATTATTTACAAAGCTCACCTTGCCAAGGATGGGCCCTAGGATGGCGCTTTCTTCAGGCGATCTTGTCACCTCGTCCATGATGCCTTTCCAGGCCTCGTCCACCACCTGGGAGACTAAGACATTGCGGGCACCTTCCGGGCTCTCTGGACGTGTCATGGCTGTTAGCCTATCTAAGAGCTTCATGGCTGAAATGATACTCTCTCGGCTGTCTAATATGTACTCTTGCTTTTTTTCATTGCTTTGGGAAGCTAAGGAAAAGTCAATGAGGTTTAATGAACCCAAAGTAGCTGAGAGGATATTTTTAAAATTGTGATCCAACCATCCGGCCAACTCCTCTTGGGCACCTAAGCGTAGCCTCTGGTCCTCTTCCTTGCGCCTTACTATCCTCTCCTTGTGCTTTTGCAGAAAACCCAAAGCCAGGGAGGGTAAATTTTGGTAGAACCTTCCATCTTTTATGATATAGTCAAAGGCCCCTGAAAGTATGGCATCCCTGGCTATCCTTTCATTTCCCACCCCTGTCATCATGACCCCTAAAAAATCTGGGTCTATCTTTTTTAAGGCCTTAATAAGGGCTATCCCGTCTCCATGGGCTAAATATTGGTTGGTAAAGACAAGATCCGCCCTGTGCTCCTGGTAGATTGCCAGGGCCTCGGTTTGACTGTCTGTGGCCCTGGTCTCGAACCCGGCCAAAGAAAGGGTCTCGCAGATGAAGTTGGCGGCCACCAAATCAATTTCAGAGATAAGCAAGAGGGTCAATGGGGCACCTTTTTCTAGTCTTAATTACGTCTAATAAACACAAGAGATAAAGGTGGGGATAGATCATCTTTTTAGGGTCTTTGCTTCCTTTTTGCTAGGCGTTTTCTCGCTCTTTTTCAGATCTCTTAAAATAGCGAAAAAAAGAAGTGCGACGCCTACGCAAATCCCCACATCTGCAATATTAAAGGCCGGCCAGTGATTGGCCTTAAAATGAAGGTCTAAAAAGTCTATTACCGCGTTAAATCTCAGCCTATCGTGAATATTTCCCAGGGCACCTCCTAAGGTTAAACCCAGGGCGCTTAACATGAGCTTATCGGAACTTTTAGCTTGATAAAAAAAGTAGATTATGGGGATTAGGGCAATTGTGGCAATTAAGGTCATCTTGATGCCTTGCCAGCTCTCCTGTCCGGAAAAGAGGCTAAAGGCAGCTCCCTGATTTTCCACATAGACCAGGTTTAAAAACCCAGTCACTTCTTTTATCTCATTGTACTCTAGGGAGCCAACTACCAGTTTTTTAGTAGCAAAATCCAGGATAAAAACCACAAGAGCCCACAAGAGGGTAATAAAAAGCTTTCTTTTCAACCTGATATACCTAGTTTAAGGCAGTTAGATCCTTAAGGCTATTTAACTTGGGCTCCAGCTTTTCCATGATGGGAAGAAAATCAGTCTTTTTTAGACCCAAGATCTCCCAAGCAGCCATGGAAAGGGGGGGCACCATCATATCTCCGGCATTGCCGAAGCCCTTGGCCCTGGTGATGATATCGGCTATATGGACTATGGCGCACCACTCGGGTTTTAAGACCGCCTTTTCCGGCTTATGGTGGAGGCGCATGGGCTCTGCCAAGCTCTCCGGGAGATTCCAGTGCTCAGCTAACCATTGCCCTATCTCGGCATGGTCAAAGTCTAAGACCTGATTTTCAGCCTCATAGAAATAGAGGTGCTCATTTTCCACTTTTTCCTTAACCAGCCGCATCTCTTCCGGAAGGTTTAAGGCCAGGACCACCTTACCCAGGTCGTGGAGCAAACCTGCCACCAAGACCTCCTCGGCGTCATCCCTACCTAAATGGGCCGCTATGACCCCAGAGGCTGCGGCACACCCAATGGAGTGCTCCCAGAGTCCTGCCATGCTCTTTTGGATCATGTCAAAGACACTGCTTGTGAGGACCAGGCCCTTTACCACCTCGAATCCCAAGATGATAAGGGCTTGGGGGATGGTATTTATCTTTCTGGACATGCCAAAAAAAGCGCTGTTGGCCATGCGCAGGACCTTGGCTGAAAGTACCTGGTCTTGAGAGATAAGCCTTCCCACCTCGGCCACTGAGGTCTCGGGGTTTTCGACAATCCTGGAGATCTTGGCTACAATCCCGGGCACAGTGGGGAGGTTTTTAATGCGTCGCACCTCCTTTTTCGCCGATATCCTATCTTGTATTACCGTAGGTGGCATCTTTTTACTTTCCCTTGCCTCTCTTTTGGGAATTTAGAGTTACTTCTTTCGCGAAAGGCTCTTCTTCTTTTGCCTCTTCTGAATCAGAATCCTTAGCTTCTGGGCTAGGGCTTTCCGAAAGCTCTAAATAGGCTAAGGCTTTGTCCCTTTCCTGCATGGACATGAAAATCAAGGTCTTTTTGAGGGCATGTAGGATAGGATCGGCCTCCACCCTAATGAAAGCCTCATTCATCCTGGTGACATCGGCCTGGTAAGCCGCCTGTATCTCCTCAAAGGTCCTGCCCTCGTCCTCCTCTATGGCTATGGAGTCTATATTTTGCCTCTGCAGCATGCGAATAAGGGCATCGGACACCTCGGAGCCCTGACTGGCTAAGAGTACTCCGTCTTGGCGGGCAATTTGTTCGGCCAGGACTTGACCGGGTTTAGCTAAGTCCACGGCTATGCGTTTGACCACTTTTTTACTCCAGGGTGCTAAAAGTTAAAGAACCGGGCCCTTGGCCACAGGGCTATGGATTTTCGAGCGCCAAATATAGTATCATAGAGAATGAATTTTATGGCCCTTGACATAAAGACTAAAGTTTACTGGCCTTTTGGCAGGCCTTTAGAGCCTGTAAGATTCCAAAGGCAAACTACACTTATTTTCGGCATTATACCAAGCCTAGACTTACTTTTTCAAGACCGCCCCCTAAGGGCCCACCACCAGGGTGGGCCTACAGCTTCAAGATAAGGAGAGGCATTAAAGCCTAGAAGCATATGGAACTTACCTGTCAAGATTGCGGCAGCCCTATTCCCTCAGACACCTGTCCCAGCTGCCAAAAACCAGCCCCCCTTTGGGCAAAATTCTGTCCCCACTGCGGAAAAGGGCTCTCACGCGTGGAATCCAGTACCAATCCCAATAGCAAGGCTAAGAAAAAGCGCAAGCTCTGTTCCGACGAGAGCTGTATAGGCATCATAGGACCCGACGGAGTGTGCACTGAATGCGGCAAACGGCCTTTTTAAGGTCCCAAATAAGGCAGCTAAAGCCGCCCCAAGGCTATTTTTTAGCCTTTAAGGCCCTTTAGGTTTGGGGGCTAAAACCTTATAATAATATTGTCTTTCTTTTTTAAAGCTTTCTATGATGGTGTAAAAAAACATCTTTCCTTTTGGCAAACTAAAATGTCCCTTTGGACCCTGGAGAATGTATGCCAGCCTTGTTGATCATAGGAATCCTTGTAATATTAGGCGGACTTACCCTCTTTATTGTCTGGTTTGAGTACCTTTGGGAACTCATAAAGGCAATCTTGCCCCTGGCAATAATCGGGATCGGGGGGATCATGGCTTATTTCGGCTGGGAAGAAAAAAAGGACCGCCGCGGAGCCTTTATTGATTTTTCCTCTCCCACTGAAGCCAGTCGTTACCAGGCTGAGGCCCTAGCCTACCAGGAAAAGCTTTCAGGCTTCCAGGAGGACTCCTTAGCCAGCGACCCCATGGAGCAAGCCCCCCCTGAAGATATCCTTGAAAAGGTCATCACCATCAAGATTACCAAAGATGAGCCCACAGCTCCCCTAGCCGCCCAAGAGAGCTCTGAAGACCAAGCCCCTGACCTTGGCTCTGGGTATGAAGGCGAGGCCCCTCCGACTTCCCAAGAGACAACTACGCTAGAACAAGAAGATAGTGACAGCAAAACCTCAGAGAACTAAAGCTCTAAAAAAGGGCCCTTTTTTATTATTTCTCTTGACAATTTGCCGCAAATAGGTAAAATAGCTTCTTGCCCTAGGCATCCGAGCAAATTTCGGCCTTCTGGCAAAAAAGATTTTGTTTAATTTGAAAGAAAGGATTATCTTTTTCTAGACCGGACGATTCTAAAATATTATAATACAATATAATTAGGTATATATATATATCACCTTACCCTAAAATTTGCCAAAGTTAAAAAACGGCATGGCTGTGTTTAGAAAAGCGAGCATGGGTTAGGTAAAATATTCCTCAGTAGCTCAGTTGGTAGAGCAGGTGGCTGTTAACCACCGGGTCGGCAGTTCGAGTCTGTCCTGAGGAGCCATCATCATCATCACTGATGATCCTAGCAAAAATACCCTGCTAAACCTTGCATTAGCGGGGTATTTTTGTATCCTAGCTCTTAAAGCTTTAGCTTTTTCAATTGATATTAGCCATCTTATTGATTGCTGTTTGTTAAACTAAAAGCTTACAGAAATTTAAAGCCCTATAAAATGGCCTAATAAGCGCTTCTGACCCTTACCATATATTGGTGTATTTTTCCCAAAAATCTAGATGGAGTTCCATAAAAAACTCAGGATGGCGTAACAAATAGATAAAAATTTTGTCTATTATGGATAGAGCCCACCTTTGTGCCAAAAATTTTTCTGCTACTTTAGCGTCTCCATTTGTTCAATTTCTATTGGCTAGAAGAACTCACAATGATCGCCTTCTACCCACACTGCCAATTCCAGAACACCATCGACTGAAAAATACATCGGTCAGTCCAGTAAGTGCCAAGAGTGTGGTAAGCTTTTTGATTTGCCGTCTTCTCTTAAAATAGATGGAGACAAAATCGAAAAAGTATTATGCCCTAATGGGTGCAAGGAAGGTTTTAAAAGGCTAAAACAACATAAAAAAGAGTACGCTAAGATTCAAAAGGCAAAAAAAGAGTACGACCTTTTGAGGGCAAACCTATAGAGCCAAGGCCCAACTCATCTTAAGACCCTAAGCCAGAAGCGGAAAAGCCTAAGCCGCCTAAGAGTTTAGGGCCAAAAGACCATTTTCTAGAACAAAGATTGGGTCGTTTTTGATTGTTGGCCCAGGTCCCTTGTGGAACCAGTCCTATTGGCTCATAATTTTGTCAAGTCCTTGTTTTGCCTGGGCACCATAACAATTATAATGCCATATGGAATACGACTACTAAATACCGAATTTTACAAGATTTAAAACAAAATTATAAAATTATTAGCATATTATTCGGGAAAAACCTCGTAAACACATACTTATGATTTGTACAATAGAACAAATCAAACATCTTGTAGTGCCAAAAGCAGTAAAATATGAATTCAAAGCAATATGGCTTTTTGGTTCGTAGGCCTGGGGTGAAGCTATTGAACAAAGTGATATTGATATTTTAATGGATTATACTGATTCTAAAATTCATGGTTTATGGGATTTTAACAGTATCAATAGAGAGTTAGAAGAAATACTTAAAACGAAAGTCGATTTGATTACAACTTTTCAGTTGTTTTTTACTAAAAATCAAGAAGAATCTCCACATTTTGTAGAGGTAGTTTCTAAAGAAATGAATATCCTTTATGAAAAACAATGATTTGATTTAGTTACAAACTATCCTTAAATACTTTATAACTATAGAAGATAGTATTAAAAGATTTGGTAATTCGTATGATATTTTTTTTAAAAATGTAAATTATCAACAAACAATTTTTTTCTACTCTCCTAATTGGTGTAATAGTTAATAGTTTATTGTTACAGCAAGATCAAAATGTCGTGTTTCAGCAAGATCAAAATGTCGCGACTTGTTTAACAGCAAGATTAAAATGTCGGGTAGCTAGAGCCACAGACCTATGCCATAAAGGGGCAAGATCCGGCGCCGGACTCCTCTACTGGCATGGAAATTGCCTATAATCGCTTGTTTGGAGCTTGGTATAAATATTGCCTTGGGGGTGCCATCCAGCCGCTTTTCGATCTAGAGCTTGTTTCCCAGGTAACCCGAGAGGTCATTTTCCCGCGCGATCTGGAACTTCCTAAAGTCCATGGGCTGAACCTAGTGTCGATTGTGCAAACTCGCTTGGCGCGTATGCCAGGATGGCGTCCAAGTCCAGGTTGCCCACTGGTGGTGCGAATCGAAGCCCAAAAGAGGCTGCACAGTGAACAATCTTTAAACCTCTTAGCCCATAAAATCCTGGGATAGTACTATTTTGTCTCAGGACTCCATTTCAAAAGCGAAGATAAGCTCTGTTAATCTTAGAGCTATTGGGTTTAGAGGAATACTAGGATAGCTTTCCGGAAAAGGTCCAGCGCCGTATCGGGCATATACTGAGATCTACAAAAACGGCCGTCAAAACTACCAATGGCAATGTTTGGCCGCCCTAAGGGCCGCCCTGGAGCAAAGCTAAAACTCACTTAGTCTGGCTTAAAAAGTCCCCTAGGGCGAAATTATATAGCTCCTGCCTACCCCGCCCCGTGAGTGCGGAAAACGCCAAAGTATTTACACCCGAACGAAGCTCTTTTTTCCAGAGCGCCAGGGTTTTAGATAGCTCAGAAAAGGATAGCTTGTCGCTTTTAGTGGCAACTACGCAAGTTGGTATGGAAAGTTTATCCAGGCTATCTAGGAGCATTAACTCATCTTGCGTAATCTTTCTCCGCGAGTCCACCAAGAGGAAGGCCTTCTGGTTTCTGGGGGCACTAAGATACGACCCCACTAGAGCCTCCCAACTTTCCACCATCTTTTTTGGCACTTTGGCAAAACCGTAGCCCGGCAGATCTGCGATGAGGAAAGGGGAGCTCTCTTTCGTCCAGCTTACCTTAAAAAAGTTTATCTCCCTTGTTCGTCCAGGGGTCCCGCTGACCCTAGCTAGGGATTTGCGTCCCACAAAGCGATTCAAGGTAGATGACTTTCCGCAGTTGGAGCGGCCCATGAATGCCAGCTCCAAGTCTAAAGGCTGAGGAAATTTTGTACTTTTTACCGCTCCTAAGATGAATTCCGCATTCAAGGCTGGAGGTAAAATCTCTGGCATCAGGGAAGCTTTCCTTTTTCTGCCAAAAAGTTCTTGAGGCGCAAAAGCCCCTCATCTATGTTTTCTGGGCTAGTGGCATAGGAAAAACGCAAGAAACCCTCGGCCCCGCTTCCGAACTCGCAGCCCGGTGTGGTGGCAAGTCCCGCTTTATCTAAAATCTCCATAGCCAGAGCCCTGGAGTCGCCGTTCACATGGCTCACATTGGCAAGGACGTAAAAAGCCCCAAAAGGCTCCACCAGGATGCCCAAACCCAAGGAACGAAGGCCGTTTATCATAAGCTTGCGCCTCTTGTCATAGAGAAAACGCATGCGTTCCACCTCGGGCCAGGCGTGCTCCAAAGCTGTTTCTGCAGCCATCTGCACCGCTGAATTCACCGAGATGACAAAGTTTTGGCAGATGCTCTGAAGGGGCCTCACGTAAGGTTCAGGCACAATGAGGTATCCTATGCGCCAGCCTGTCATGGAATAGGCCTTGGAAAAACCTCCCACCACCACGGCCCTGTCTGTGTACTCCAAAATGGTGTGGTCCCTTTCTTCCTGGTAGGAAAGACCGTGGTAGATCTCATCTGAAATGACAAGGGGCCCCAATTCGGCTATGGCTTTAAGTCGTTTGGGCTCCAGGACCGCACCTGTGGGATTGGCCGGGGAATTGATTAAAATAGCCTTGACTTTGGAATTTGCAGCAATCAATTCTTTTAAGGCCGAGGGATCTAATTTAAAGCCGTCCACTTCCTTGACCAGGGACAGGAGAGGCTTACCTCCATAAAACTCTACAAAGTTGGGATAACAAGCGTAATAGGGATTGGAAAGAATCACACTGTCGCCTGGCTCCAAAAGAGCTCCAAAGAGAAGTGAGAGGCCCACTGAGGTACCTGGGGTAACTAGAAAGCGGTGGGGCGGGATAGAGACCCCATAGTGCTTCTTATAATGGCGACTTAAAGCCTCCCTTAAAAGAGGGGTGCCCTGGGAATGGGCATAATAATAGGCACCATCCTGGATGGCTTTCACCATGGTCTCAACTACGACTGAGGGGGTTGGAAAATCCGGTTCCCCCACCTCCATGTGTATGACAGACCTCCCTTCTGACTCCAGCTGGCGGGCCTTTTCCATGACCTCCATCACCATGAAAGGAGTGACTCTATTGGCCCTTTCTGATAAGGGGGGTAGTTTAAACGTCATTCCAATTTTACCCTCTATTTATATTCATGCATGATAGCCCGCACACGCCTTTGGGCTTCTATACCTCGCATGGAGTTAGGCTCCAGTGTCACGCAGCGGCCATAAGCTTCGGCCGCCTCGTCATTGTTGCCTAGTTTTTCCAAGACCTCGCCCATGAGGAAATAGGCATCTGTATAGTCCGGGTTCATGCGCACAGCTAAGCTCAAATAATCTAAGCTCGTGCGGTAGTCCTGTTCCTTGGAATAGAGGAACCCCATGCGATAATAAGCCATTTGGATTAAAACACTATCACTTGAGATGAGCTGCTGATAATAGTTTTTCGCAAGATCCATTCGGCCCTGTGACTCTTCTAAAAGGCCCATATTATAGCGGCTCATGTCGGAATTGCCGTAAGTATGATCGTCTATGCAGTATTGAAACTCCATCTTGGCCTTGTCGAAATCTTTAATGGACATGTAGAGTATGCCCAAATTATTGTGGATATCCGTTTTAGTGGGATCCAAGGCAAGGGCCGTATTGTAGTATTCTATGGCTTTTTCAAACTCACCTAGCTGAAAATAAGTCCTTCCTATGTGGTGTAACACATCGGGATTGTTTGGGGAGAGACGGTTGGCCTCATTAAAGGAGACTAGGGCCTTGGCGTAGTCACCTGTCTTTAAAGCCACCAACCCCAGATCGATAATCGCAGCCAGCTGGTGTTCCCTATCCACCTGCGACTGCCGTGAGCGGGCTGGACAGGCAGAAAGAAAGACCAGTATTAGAATAACGACTATTATTTTTAAAGGGGGCACCATAGGCTCCTCCTATAGTAGAAGGTAACTAAAAGGGCAAAAAGCATTGGTTTTTTTTAAATACCAGCTGACAATATAGCATTTTTCAAAGCCAGCGGGTAAAAAAAAGAAAATAATTAAAGGACCTTATTTAAGGGGTATTCTATAATCCCTTCCGCACCTCGGGCCAAAAGCATAGGGATCAAATCCCTTACGGCAAAAGACTTTATGATGGTCTCAACGCTTAACCAATCGGTCTTGTAGAGATGGGCTATAGTTGGCGCCCTGAGGCTGGGAAGGAGCTCTACTATCTTATCTAAGTCCGCTTCCCTAACGTTCATCTTGATGCCCACTAGACCATCTGCTGCCAGGGCCCCCTTTAAAAGAAGGGCCACCTGCTGAAGCTTTCCCTTTTTAAAAGGGGAGGCCAAGGCCTCTCTATTGGCCATGAGCTCGGTGTTAGTAACCAGGATCTCATCTATTATCCGGAGCCCATGGGCCTTTATCGTGCTTCCGGTCTCGGTCACCTCCACTATGGCGTCCGCCAGCCCGGAGACTACCTTGGCCTCGGTGGCACCCCATGAAAACTCTACCTTGACATCTATGCCCTTATCCCGAAACCAGCGGCCAGTGACCCCTGGGAGCTCAGTTGCCACCTTTTTGCCAGCCAGCTGGGAACACTGGGTTATGGGGCCTGAACCAGCCACTGCCAAGACCCAGCGACTGGGGTTGGGGCTGGTCTTGGAATAGACCAGTTCCTCTATAACTTCAACGTCGCTTTGGTTCTCCAGGCGCCAGTCCCTACCTGTAATCCCGGCATCTATCACGCCCTCAGCCACGTAGCGGCTTATCTCCTGGGCCCTGGCGATGGTCAAGGACAATTCCGGGTCATTGACATTGGGAAAATAGCTGCGGGAACCTATCACAATCCTCCAGCCGGAGCGGGCGAAGAGCTCTAGGGTGTAATCCTGTAAAGAACCCTTGGGTATACCCAGCTTTAAAACTTTTTCAGATGAGTTCATATTGGTCCCCCTTGGTATGCCTGTAGTGGAAACAGGATCTTTTGCCCGTGTGGCAAGCCACATTGCCCACCTGCTGAATCTTTACCAGGACCGCATCTTTGTCGCAATCCAGGTAGATGTCCTTTACTTTTTGCACATGTCCCGAAGTGGCTCCCTTATGCCAGAGCTCCTTTCTGGACCTGCTCCAGTAGTGAACCTCTCCGGTTTCTATTGTCTTTAAATAGGACTCTTCATTCATAAAGGCCAACATCAAGATCTCCCCGGTTTCATAATCTTGGGCTATTACTGGTACTAGCCCCCCGGCTTTATTGAAATCGGGCCGCAGATTAAGGCTTTGACCATCATCGGGCATCATATTCCTCCAAAAAAAACCAAAAAAGCTACTTAAAAAGCGCTAAAATAGCAAAAATAGCACTAGTTATCCTCTCAAGGGGCCTCAAAAATGGCGCCTCTATAGAGAAAATAAATGGTTATCTTAGCAGATACTAGCTTTGGGAACAAGACTTGGAAAGCTAGACCTCATCTAGATGAATATTTCACCAAAAATATCATAGCTCCCCCATAAGAGAGATGGCAGCAAAAAACCAAAAAAGCTAAAATAAGAAAGTTCCACAATATTTAGTTGACACTAATTTTTTTTGCCCTTATATAGTTGAAATTTTGCTCGCCCCTTAGTTTGTAAAGTAATTTACCTAAATTTAGAGCCAGAAGCCCTTATGTAAAAAAGAATAAGCTAATCATTATACCATATTTGGGAGCTATTTTATAAACCCACAACATAATGTATAATTTCAGTTAAAAAAACAACAAATAATGGGCTTTTCTTAGATAGCTGTGCCGAGAGCTGCCCTTTGAAAACCTCTCTAGCTTAATTTTTTGACCTTTTGTGTTATAATTTTTCCCAATCGCTTTATTTCATTTGCAAAGGGCAGTTTATTGTTTCACTAAAATATCCCACAATATAGTGTAGTTAAGTTCTCCATTGACTATCTATAGATATAGTTTCTAAAAAAAAGCCTTAAAGCTATCATACCTTTAGGCTATGATATGCCTTTTGTCTGCCCTCTTAGGCGCAACAACCATCTTTCGCTTATGTAAAATAACCGGAGAACCCCTATGGGACACCTAACGCCAGTAATCACCACCAACGAAGAAAAGTGCTGCAACTGCCAACGCTGCATCACATCCTGCCCGGTAAAGTTCTCTAACGATGCCAGCGACTCCAAAACTGTGCGCGTCATACACGACCGCTGTATTGGTTGCGGACACTGCTTAGAGGCCTGTCAACATGATGCGCGAGTGGGAATCGACGACTTCCCTTCCTTTGTAAGGGATTTGAGAAGTGGGACACCCATGGTGGCCATAGTGGCTCCGGCAGTGGCTGCAACCTTCCCTCACCAGTACTTGCAATTCAATGGCTGGTTGAAGTCCATTGGGGTGGAGGCCATATTTGATGTAAGCTTTGGAGCAGAGCTTACCATCAAGAGCTACGTGGAATACATAAAAACACATAACCCCACAACTGTCTTGGCCCAACCCTGTCCCGCAATAGTTACTTACTGTGAAATCTACGCCCCCCAGCTCTTAAAGTACTTGGCGCCCGTGGATAGTCCCATGCTCCACAGCATCAAGATGATCAAACATTTCTATCCTCAGTACGCCAACCACAAGGTGGCGGTCATGTCTCCTTGCTACGCCAAGCGCCGGGAATTCGACGAGACTGGCTACGGAGATTATAACGTTACCTTTATCAGCCTCAAAAAGCACTTCGAGCATAATCAAATAGACCTGGCTAGCTTCCCCAAGGTCCTCTACACGGACCCCTTAGCCGAGCGCGCCGTGCTCTTTTCCACGCCAGGTGGACTCATGATGACTACGGAGCGCTACTTCCCGGAAATTAGCCATTCCACCCGTAAAATTGAGGGTGTCCACGGCATCTACCCCTACTTAGCCACCCTTCCCGAGTCCATTTCGAAACATATTGCGCCCCTCTTAATAGACGCCTTAAACTGCGAGGCTGGCTGCAACGGTGGCCCGGGGGTACCAGGTAGGAAAGAGCGCTCCTTGGATGACCTCCACTTTCTGGTAACTGAAAGGAGCAACAAGCTTCGGGAATATTATCAGCGCCAGGCGGGGAAAAAGCTCTTCCGCAAGCAAAACTCGGATGAAATGGTAAATGAACTAGTGGCCAAATACTGGAAGCCTGGCCTGTACAACAGGGGCTATGTGGACCATTCCCGCAACTTTAGGCAAGACACCATTAGCCACGAAGAGAAGGAACGCATCGCAGCTACACTGGGAAAGAGCGAGGGTTCCAATTTCTTCAACTGCCCCAGTTGTGGCTACAATTCCTGCGAGAAGATGATAATGGCTATTCACCTGGGCTGCAACAGCCCGGTCAATTGCCACCATTATCTCCTGGACCGCACCGTAGCCGGAAGAACCCACCTCTTGGGAGTCCTGGGCGATATTAATAACATTCAGAATTCAGTGGAGGGTGCACATTCCTCGGTGGCCGACATGTCTGGAGATATCGACATCATAAGAGAGCTCTCCCACAAGATAGGGGGGATCCTGAAAAACATAGAGGACATCTCCTTCCAGACCAATATCCTGGCCTTAAACGCCGCTGTGGAGGCAGCCCGTGCCGGAGAAGCGGGCGCAGGCTTTGCTGTAGTGGCAGATGAGGTTCGCAATCTGGCGTCCCGCAGTGCCTCGGCAGTGACAGAGTCCAGAAACATGATAGAAAAGACCCAAGCCAGTGTAGAAGCAGGCTTTAAGAGCGCTTTGAAGGTCCAAAAAGACTTCGAACAACTTAGGACTGCTGCTCAAGGGGTAACCAAAGCAGTAAATGCCGTAGAAAAGGAACTCACGGACTAAAAGCCATTTGCCCCTTGAAAGGGACTTGCTAAAAAGCTACAAGGGGAATAAACTTAAAGGGAAGATTCAAATTAACCTCGATCCTTTGACATTCATGCTTAAAACACTCTCTAAATTTTTCGTGCCCATAAGGGCCCTATTAATCCCATTGGTAATCATTTTCATGGCCCTAGGCTGCAGCTCCCTTTTGTCCGTGCCAGGGGACAAGTACCCGCCTACGGATATGGATATCTCCGAGCTGGCGCCAGGAAGCCTCTATCTTCCTGTAATCGACTATCAATTTGCCTATTTAGGCTCCAATACCCATGTACGGGTCACAGGGACGGTGTACAATGGTACTGGTGCGCCTGTCCAGGGGGCCAGGCTCATGGGGACCGTGTACGACCAGGATGGAAACCCTATTGCTTTTGGGGACTCCTTTATAGCTCCCTCCTATCTAGCCCCTGAGGCCAAGGGCACCTTTGAATTCGTAGGGCTGGTAAAAAGGGAAAAGGGCGTAACCCATACCCGTCTGGTGGTTAGCATAAGGACAAGTACTTACTAATTTTTTTGTGAGCCAGGTAAGAGTCAAGCTAGAAAAATACAGGAAAATCCAATGATTATCATTAAATCGAGTCAAGAGGTAGATAAAATTCGCAAAAGCGGACGCCTGGCCTCCAAGACCCTAGACTTTGTGGCAACTATCCTCAAACCAGGAATTACCACCAAATCCTTAGACAAAGAGATCCACAGTTTCATCGTAAAGCACGGCGCAATTCCTGCCACCCTAGGCTATAGGGGCTATCCGGCTAGCTCTTGTATCTCTGTAAATGAAGAAGTTTGCCACGGAATACCAGGGCCCAGGGTCATACGGGACGGAGACCTGGTGAAAGTAGATGTTACCACCATCCTAGACGGCTATTTCGGGGATACCTGCCGCTCCTTTATCGTAGGAAAGGCCTCCTCTGTTGCCCAAAAGCTCTTGGATGCCACAAGGGAATCCATGATGCTGGCCATAGACACGGTCCACGACGGCTCCTCATTGGGAGACATCGGTGCAGCTATCCAAGGCCATGTGGAACCCTTAGGCTTTTCTGTGGTGAGGGATTTTGTGGGTCACGGCGTGGGCTGCAAGTTCCATGAATCGCCCAACGTGCCCCATTACGGCTCAGCTGGCTCTGGCTTGAAACTTAAAAAGGGCATGACCATTACTATAGAGCCCATGATAAACCAGGGCACCTGGGAGGTGGAGATCTTAAAGGACGCCTGGACTGTAGTAACCATGGACAGGAAGCTTACTGCCCAGTTCGAACACACTATCCTAGTAACTGACGATGGCGCTGAGATCCTCACTGTCTCCCACTGATTGATACACCAAAGCACATTTCAAAGACTTTTAAAGGGAGACTCTAGCCCCTATTTTTCCTTTAATATTTTGGAACTAAATATAGAATAAAGGGGTAAATATATGCCACAAATCCAGTCTGAAGAAAACCCTGAGCTTCTTTTTGAAGAGGGTAAAAGGTTCTACTGCGGGGCCCGCGACGGGTCCTGTGACCCGGATCTCGCATTGAACCTCTTTTACCGCGCCGCCCGCTTGGGCTATGCCCCGGCCCAGAGGCTTTTGGGCATCACCTTGATGGAAGGTACCATTTGCGATAAGGACCCCGAAAAGGCCCTTTTCTGGCTGGCTGAGGCTGCAAGGCACAATGACCCCCAGGCTGCCCTTTCTTTAGCCATCATGTACGCCAAGGGTGAGGGGACGGACAAGAAGTGGGACAGAGCTTACCAGCTCCTTTCTGCCCCAGGGGTGGAAAACCTCCCGGAGGCCAGGGAACTTAAGATAAAGCTCAAAGAAAGCCTCATGGGGCTCTACCCCAAGCTCTCCGAGGCCCTAGCTTTAGAGGAAAGGACCTATAGGCTGAGCTTAAATTCTACCCAAACTAGATTCATCCTACCCTTCTGGCCCAGTGGCTCTAAAGACGATAGCCGGGAATTTAGCGCCCTTTTGGACTTAAACTTAGGGAAAAAGACCATCGAGGAGACCTTTCATACCTTAAGATCCCTGATGCACGTCTATTACACACAGGCCCTAAGCTCAAAGGACAAATCCGGAGGCTCTCTTGCAACCCCCTAAAGGCAGCCGCAAGGGAACTAATGCCCCGGACCCTCCTATAGCCGCCGAAACAGGACCTGAAAAACTCTTTTTCTTTCCCGCTAAAACTCACAACTATCTAGAGGAAAAATCCCCTGACCCCAGTTATCCCATCTCTTTAGAGCTCTCTTTAACCCATCTCTGCAATCTCCACTGCCTCTACTGCTCAGATAGAAGGATAAGGCTAAGCCCGGATAGGCTGAATCTTTCTCTCTTAGAAAAGCTCTTTGTGGATTTGAAGGGACATGGCACCAGGGGCATAACTATAGAAGGCGGAGGAGAACCCACCCTTTCACCCATCTTTGAAGATACCATAGAGATCGCCTCATCTTTGGGCTTAGCCTTGGGCCTTATTACCAATGGTACAAATCTTTTTGAGCGCTGGGGCAAAGACCTCTATTCCTCCTTTCAATGGATAAGGGTAAGCTTAGACGCAGCCACCCCCCAAAGCTTTACGGCCCTTAAAGGCAGTGACCTCTTTGAAGAGGTCATGAGAAACATAGAAATCCTAGCTAGCTCCAATTCTAAGCAAGTATTGGGCATTGGCTATGTCCTTACCCGCTTAAATGATGACCTCAAAAGTCTAAAAGAGCTCTCTCGCACACTAAAAAAAATAGGCTGCAACTATCTCCACATTAGACCTGTAGTGGACCATAGTGAGCTAGCGTCCACGAAAAGCTACGCTCATTATCTCAGCTTAAAGGAAGACGAAGATTTAGGCTACAACGTAAACCTAGGACCTTTGAAGGAAAATAGCTTTAGAGGAAATCTAGGTCTTCCTTGTTACGCCCATAGCCTTACCACGGTCATAGGGGCCGACGGCCTGGTGTGGCTCTGCGGGAGACTTAATTGCGACCCCACAATAGCACCCATTGGTAATTTAGAGTTTCAGACATTCCAGGATATTTGGCTAGGAAAAGAAAGGGCAAAGCAGGATTTAAAAGTAAAATCCCCTAGCTATTGCCTTGCGCATTGCCCCATGTGTAGGCTTACAAAATACAATATAACTATTTCTGCTCTAAAAAACATAAAGACCAGGGATTTCATTTAATACTAATTTACCCATCTTTAGAGCTCTACCCTAATACAAAGAAGCCGCACAATACAAATAAGCTCCCCATTGTAAAAAGGCTCCCCATTACAAATGGGCCACCCGCTATTAAAAATTAAGCAAATAATTAGCCCTAAGCTTTTGCCTAAAAAACGCCAAAGCTAGCTAATAAAGCAAAGCCTCTATTCTTTAAAGCCTTTTATCCTTCTCTGGTCTAGAGGCTTGTCCTCGCGCCATAGTTTTTAGCTATAAAAAAATCCGCTTTAATTATCAAAAAAACTCCAATTCTCTTTTTAAAAATAGCTATCTTAGATATTTATCGTCTTTAAAAGTCACCCCATTTTAGGATAAATAGAAAGGGCTTTTTAAAAAGAAGCCAGCCGCAGCTTAGCTTTAATTAAAGCTAAGCAAAAATTTTTAAAATATAGTATAATATTTTCGCTTTGTTTTTGTAAACTTACTTACCCTAAGCTTTACTTTGACTTTACAAATATTAGTATAAATACCTTAATTGCCTCTGGGGCTTTTGGAGATAAAAAATAAGTGCCTGGCCCTTCCAAAAGACACCGCAGTCCTGGGCCCCCTTCCCAACGCCTGGGGGGCATAGTC
Source organism: Deltaproteobacteria bacterium (assembly GCA_031279515.1). GTDB lineage: Bacteria > Desulfobacterota > Desulfarculia > Adiutricales > Adiutricaceae > JAITII01. Next base: position 9,969 of record JAITII010000006.1, on the reverse strand, counting down.
CTCTACCGCATAAATAGCGGGGAGGCGGATCTTATTGTAAGCTTCCTCACAATGGAAATGGGAATCTTGACTGCTATTGCCAAAAACGCGAGAAAGAGCATAAAAAGGTTCGGAGGGGGACTCTTGGACCCTGCCAGGGCCGCATATTATTACTTTAAGATTAGAAACCATAGGGACCTCTGTCTCGTGGAACGCGGAGAGGATAACCCCAAGGCGCCAATTTTACCAAATTTACCCTTAATCCATGCCTTGGCCTCCTGGGCCTTAGAGCTGGTCCTGGCCTTTGAGATGCCCTTTAACCCCTCTTTGGATGCCTTTAATCTCTTGGTAAGGCATTTAAAGGATCTCTCAGATCCCCTTCCCACAGAGCCTCCTGCCCTGGAGGCAAGGACTGCGTCTTTGGTCTTCACGCACCATTACCTAAAAAAGACCGGGTTCGCCCCGAACTTTCAATGCCATTTTTGCGGGAAAGTGCCTTCTGTCGAACTAGAAGACTTGCCCTGGTCCTGGGACTTTATCGCACCTAAGATAATCTGCCCAGATTGCTTGAAAATAAGGGGTATTGTAGCCCCTCGTGTCCCCTTGGGGCTCCTTGTGGCCTTAAAAAAACTCCCCTTCCCCATGCGTCCAGTTTTCCCCCTGCCCGACGACTGGCTCACCCTGGCAGAACACTACTACGGGGATTTAGTAGAGACTATAACCGGTCGCTCTCTGAAAAGCCGCAAGGTCATAGAGGAATTAAATAGGTTATCCTAGGATGGAAGTGCGCCTCCAAAAACTATTGGCCGAAGCAGGAATCACTTCCCGCAGGGGGGCTGAAGAGCTCATAAGAAAAGGGCTTGTGACTGTAAATGGCCAAAAGGTTACCCAACTGGGGGCCAAGGCCTCCTTGGGGGTAGATGAGATTTTGGTGGACGGAAACCCTTTAGCTGGGCCTCAGCATCTGGGGTATTATATGTTTCATAAGCCAAAAGGGTACCTCACCGCCCTTTCCGACTTAAAGCTCAAGAGGCCAACGGTTGCCAAGTTTTTTGACCATCTTCCCCACAGGGTCTACCCTGTGGGGAGGTTAGACAGAGACGTATCGGGGTTCCTCATTCTTACCAATGACGGCACCTTGGCAGCTCGCCTCATGCACCCCTCCTACGAGGTGTCCAAGGTCTACCGCGCCCTGGTTACGGGGATCCCCAAGAAAAAAGAGATGGGCCTCTTACGATCAGGCAAACTCATTATCTGTGGCAAGGCGGCCCTACCCGCAGCCGCCAGTATCATAGAAACTTATAAAGATAGCTCACTATTGGAGCTTACCTTAACCGAAGGCCGCCACCGCCAGGTAAAAAGGATGCTCAAAGCCATAGGCCACCCTGTAATTGAGCTGGAAAGAATAAGCTATGCTGGAATAGAGTTGGATCCCAAATTATCCCCTGGCCAGTTGAGGGAGCTTTTAGCCAAGGAAATAAAGACCCTAAAGGATAGAGTAGGATTGTGACGGAAGAGAAAGATAAAATGGCCTCCCCCAAGGGCCAGGCCCTTGGGGGCCCTAAAAGTTTTGCCCACCTCTTTGAGACTTTGAAGAAGGTCCCTCCCATTGCCCTTGAAGGTAGCGTTACCAGGGTCACGGGCCTGGTGATTGAAGGGGACGGTCCGGCTGCCTCAGTAGGTGAGATCTGTTACGTGGACATGCCAGGGGGCGAGGCTCTAGAAGCAGAGGTGGTGGGCTTTAAAGAAAATACTATCCAGCTCATGCCCATAGGGGACATGACAGGACTTACCCCAGGGGCGAGGATCCTAGCCTCCGGTAGCCCGGCGGAGGTCCCTGTGGGACCCGAGCTCTTAGGAAGGGTCCTAGACGGCAGGGGCCGGCTCATGGACGCAGGTCCAAAACTTGATTTAAGCTTACGCTATCCCATACACAATAAGCCGGGAAACCCTTTGAGCCGGGCCCGCATCTTAAAACCAGTGGACGTTGGGGTCAGGGCCATCAATGCCTTATTGACCCTGGGACAGGGTCAGAGGGTAGGGATCTTCGCAGGCTCCGGTGTGGGAAAATCTACGCTCATGGGCATGATAGCCCGCCATATGCAGGCAGACGTAAATGTCATTGCCCTGGTGGGGGAACGCGGCCGCGAGGTGAGGGAATTTATTGAAAAAGATTTGGGACCCGAGGGGCTCAAAAGGAGCGTAGTGGTGGCTGCAACTTCTGAGCAGCCGGCTTTGGTGCGGATGCGCGGAGCCTGGGTGGGGACCACCATAGCTGAATATTTCCGGGACCAGGGGAAAAACGTTATCCTCATGATGGATAGTGCCACCCGCTTTGCCTATGCAGCCAGGGAAGTGGGGCTCTCCATAGGTGAACCTGCCACCACCAGGGGCTATACACCCTCGGTCTTTGCCCTCCTGCCCCAGCTCTTAGAGAGGGCTGGCTCCTGGCAGAAAGGCTCCATCACAGGCATCTATACGGTTCTGGTGGAAGGAGATGACATGAATGAGCCTGTGGCAGACTCCATGCGCTCCATTTTAGACGGACACCTGGTCTTAAAAAGAGAGCTAGCTGCCAGAAATATCTTTCCATCCTTGGATATCTTAAGCTCCATCAGCCGCCTCATGACAGACCTTGCTCCCCCGGATCACCTGGCAGCTGCCGCGAGGTTTAAAGATATCCTATCCATTTACGAGAAAAACGAGGATATGATAAATATAGGCGCCTACCAGAAAGGCGCAAGTAGAGAGGTCGATGATGCCATTTTATACCACCCCCGCTTCATAGACTTTATCAAGCAGCCCTTTGACCTGGGAGTTACCCTTGCCCAGTCCAAAGATAGCCTCTTACAAGTGGTCTCCCCTCTTGCCCAGGAAAGCCCCCCAACTGGCTTTGACCCCTTAAGGAGGCGAACTTAAGCCTTATTTAATGCCCCAGAGGGGCTTAAAAAAGCCCCAAGCCAATTTTGTCCTATTTAAACTAGATTTTCCACCTATCTGCGAAGACGGCGCAAGTAGTCTTTTTAGATAGATCAAAAATATACTTTCCAAAAAGTTAATTATGCCCCCAATCCTAAAGAAGAAGATCCCCCTTCCCTTAATAATAATGCCGCCAGTATGCTTTCTGGGACTCATACTTTGCCCCCAGGAGCTTTTGGCGTCATCTGAGTTGCATCTAGACGGGGCAAGCTTATCTTTGGCCTGGGCGCTCCCTTTTGCCGGGATGCTCCTCTCAATTGCCCTCTTTCCCCTCTTTGCCGCCCATTTCTGGGAGAAAAACTATGGCAAAGTGGCCATCTTCTGGGTACTTTCTCTCACCATCCCCCAGTTTATCGTCTTTGGTCCTGAGGTAACCTTATATAACGGCCTCCACACCATAGTGGGCGAATACATCCCTTTTATCATAGTACTCATTGCCCTTTTTACCATCTCAGGGGGCATCAGGGTCAAAGGGACACTAACTGGAACGCCCCTTTTAAATCTAATAATTTTAACCATAGGGACCATATTAGCCAGCATTATGGGCACCACCGGTGCCTCAATGCTACTTATTAGGCCCTTCATCAGGGCCCTATCCCACAGAAAATATAAGACCCATAGCATAATCTTCTTTATCTTTCTGGTATCCAATGCAGGAGGCTGCCTTACCCCCTTAGGCGATCCCCCCCTCTTTTTGGGCTTCATCAAGGGGGTAGATTTCTTCTGGACCGCAGCCCACCTCTGGAAGCAAACCTCCTTTTTGTGCGTCATTTTGCTCATCCTCTATTTCATAATAGATCTTATGTACTATAGAAAAGAGGGTTCCCCTAAAATTGAGCACTCAGAAAAGCTATCTTTGGAAGGAAAGATAAACTTTCTCTTACTATTCTGTGTGGTGGGCTTGGTGCTCTTTAGTGGCATGAGTTCAATAAAAAGCAAAATAGTCATCTGGGGGGAAGTGGAATATGCAGTTGCCAACCTCATAAGAGACCTGGGGCTCTTATCCCTTGCTGGGCTCTCGCTACTACTTACCAAAAAGGAAAGCCGCAGGGCCAATCACTTTACCTGGGCCCCCATTTTGGAGGTCACTAAACTATTTTTAGGGATCTTCATCACCATGCTGCCAGCCATTACCATCTTGCGTGCTGGAGCCTCCGGCGCCTTGGGATCCCTTGTGAGCCTGGTCACAGCCCCGGACGGAAGTCCGGTCAACTTGGCATATTTCTGGCTCACCGGGGCCCTGTCCAGCTTCTTAGACAATGCTCCCACCTACCTCGTGTTCTTCAATTCCGCTGGCGGAGATGCCCAGCACCTCATGCATGATATTCCCCTCACCTTGGCTGCCATTAGCTGCGGAGCCGTCTTTTTAGGCGCTAACACCTATATAGGAAATGCCCCTAACTTCATGGTGCGATCCATAGCCGAGGAAAGGGGCATCAAGATGCCCAGCTTCTTTGGCTACACCCTGTGGTCTATCCTTATCTTAGAGCCAATATTTGTGGTAATGTCCCTCATTTTTTTCTAAATCCACTAAAAATAAAATTTTTTCAAAATCTACTTAAAATAAGGGTTTTTTCACAATACTTGGAGTATTGCGCCTTTTTTTGGCACAAAATCCGCTATCTAACAGGTGCCCAAGGCTAGTGGGCAAAAATATACTTTTAGATAATTTCCCAAATTTGTCTAAATCTGTTATAATTTCAAAGGATTAAGTATAGGTTTTTTTCTCTTTTTAGATCTCTATTTCAAGTACTCGAAGTTCTTTTTGCCTAGAAGGGTTAGACAATATGCGCCTAGGCCACCTCATAATATTACTTTCTATAGTCGCCCTGGCCCTTTTAAGCTATAGCAGTGCCGCCGTAGCCGAGGACGAGGATCTAATCTTTCTCTTTTCCGACGAGGGCGATCTGCCCCCAGCTACCCCAGCTAACCAAAGCCCCTCTTCCCAAGATACTACTCCGCCCTTACCTCCAGCGCCGCCCACCTCACCCCAGGTGCCCGCGCCGCAGGTGCAAAGCCCTACCCCGCCCAGTACCCCAGCCAGCCAAGGGCAGACTACAAGGCAGACTCCAGGGGGCACCAACGTGCCGCCCCAGAGCTTGCCGCCATTAAACGAGACCGACAGGGCCCGTATGGAAAGAGATGCCCCTAACCCCACTACTGAAGCAGGCTCTCAAGATCCAGATGGAACAACAAGTCAAGAATATGCCCAGGATGAGTTATTGACCCCTTCTACATCTAGGGTGACTGGCTCTGCCTTAGAACCCCCACCGCCTCCCTGGCAACTTTCCTCCAGAGACCCCTCAGGCAATAGGCAAGCTGCCTCCCAAGGGACCCTGCCCGACTTTGATGCCACCAACACCCAATGGCGGGAAATGGAAGTTGGTGACTACGAGCGCCCAGAAGGAAGTACCCAAAGGCTTCCCAATGGTCAAACCCCGGCCATAACCCCGCCTGCTAGGAGCTCTGTGCCTGTAATTCCTGCCCAGGCTACAACAGGACCTGTGACTTCCACCCAGTCCCCTCCTTTGGCTGAACCAGCTGCTGCCCCCCCAGAGCCGCCCCTTAGCCCCCAAGAAAGCGAAGAGAGGGCGCAACTGAGGGAACTCTTTGAGGATATGCTCCCTGAGCCGCCTCCTGCCGCCCCCCAGGAGCCACCTGCCCCGCAGACTCCAGGGACCTCCACTGTCACAGGATCTCTGGCGCCTCCCGGCGCTATGGGTGACGAGGCCTCAGCCTTGGCACCACCCCTTGTCCAATCCGGGGCCAGCTCTTCAGAGCAGGTACCTTTGCTGCCCCCTCCCCTTCCCCCCAGGGAAGTGGGACCTGACCGCAGCGAGACCCCTCTAGCCCCAGCCGGTCCCCCTATCCAGGCTCCCCCTCCTCCGGAGGATACCTTTTCCGGCCCGGCCATAGGCCGGGCGGGATCTGTTATGGTGGAAGGCGGCCCCACAGGTCAGGGAACACCTCAAGGGTCAGCTACTATCTTGCCGCCGGCAGCCCCTCCTCCTCCAGCTAGCCAACAAAGTAGTAGCGCGACAGCCGGGCAAAATAGCACACCCAATAAGCCAGCTGCCTCCTCTTCCAGTCAAGGCTCAGGGACTGCGGCTCCCAAAAGAAGCCCTGCATCAGTAAAACCCAATCTTACGGTAATCATCGTAAATGAGACGGGTTCTCCTGGGACTGCGGAAAACTATAGGGCTGTTTTATCTGCCATTGGTTACAACGTTATTTCCGTCATAGATAGGGCCAACACCACCGGAGAGCACAAGACTCTTATTACCTATCTACCTTCCAAGGAATCCCAGGCCAGGGCCCTGGCCAACAGGCTACCAGGTGCCAAAGAGCTAAGGGCCTCAAACGATATTCTGTCAGCCGAGGCCGTGGTAATCATACGCTAAACGCATGAAGCTTTCCTTGGTACACAAAGACAGCGGAAAACAAGACATCCTCTATGACAATGATGGGCGTTACTACAATCTTCTCACAGAGGCCTTTGGTGAGCGTTTCTTACAATACCGGAAGCTCTGGAAGGAAAGAGAGGAAAGGGACTCTTACGGCTCCTTTCCACTTAGTCTGGATCTGGCGATAAACTCCGGCTGCCAACTTTCCTGCATTATGTGCCCTAATTCCTTACAAGCTAAGGAAAAGCCCAGGCTCATGGAACGAAGGTTCTTTAAAAAGCTCATGCTTGAAGCAAAAGAGCACAGGCTTCCTGCGCTAACATTGGGCCTGGGGACTGAGCCGCTATTGCACCCATTAGCCCCTGAATTTATTGGATTGGCTTCCAAAGCCGGGGTCATGGACATTAGATTGGGTACCAACGGAGCCGCATTAACACCCCGTCTCACTGATTCTTTGATAGACTCGGGGCTTACGCGCTTGGAGGTGTCGCTAGATGCCGTATATGAGAAGACCTATGCTGCTATAAGAATAGGCGGCAATTACAATAGGCTTATGCGGAAGATAGAGTATTTCCTGGAAAAGAGACAGAAGTTGGGAAGGACGACCCCTCTGTTGCGGGTAAGCTTTTTAAAGCTACCCCAGAATGCCAAGGAGCTTGTGCCCTTTTTAGCCACATGGAAAGATCGTGCGGATATGATCTCTATCCAAAACCCCGTCTCTTATGAGGGCCTGGACTGGCTAAAGCCCCAGGGGCTCAAAAAACAAGTGCTCCCTAAAAAAGTCTCCTGTGCCCAGCCCTGGCAGAGAGTAGGGGTCCTGGAAGACGGAACTGTATGGCCCTGCTGCAGCTTCTATGGAAAATACATCTTTAAAAGAGAGACCATTTTCGGTGACATAGCTTGCCTCTGGCACAGCAGATCCATGAATCAACTGAGAAAAAGCCTTAAAACTTCTCCCATAGAGGCCTGCAGGCTCTGCTCCAGGACTTTTAACCAAGAAGTCTAAAATTTAGGCCTTTGCGCGATCTCCTTTTTTGCAAGCTAGCTGAAGGTAGTACTAAGGGCCTTAGGGACAAAATGGGTAAAAAGTAACTAGTCCCCTGGGTAAAAATTATACCCTTGGTAGGGACAAGTGGGCTTTCAAAGAAGAGCTAGGCTTCTAGCTTAAGCTATAAGCTATCTTAGGGTTTGGCAAGCTTCAAGCTTTAGCTATAGGCTATCTTAGGGTTTGGCAAGCTTCTTGCTTAAAGAGTATTTCAAAGAAGATAGCGAGGCCTTCTGGCTATTTTCCTAAGAAAAATAGTAAAAACAAATCTAAAAGTATTTTTTGGAAATCCCTGATACAATAATCACGGCTTTACAAAATTATCTAAAAAAAACTATCGTGGTATTTCACAAGTTACGCTAAAAGTTATTTGTCATAAGCTATACAAAGATGCACGTTATTTTCTTTAATAATCACTTTACTAAATGGTCAAAGAGGAGGATTTATCATGTCTAATTCCTACAGGACAACACAGCCTGTTCAAATCATGGCACCAGTCAACTTTGCTAACTCCCAGGCACGAGCCGGGAACGCTCAAAATGCCCAATGGCAGCAAAACGTGCCCCATGCGGCAACTTATCAGAATCCGATGATCTTGTTCTACAGCTCACTTGTGATGTCACTTTTCATTACTATAATTTTTTTCTTTGAATGGGTTTCCATAGCAGGTGCCAGTTTCTTTGGAATTTCTGGTTCAATTATTAGCATCTGCAGCTTTTTAGTCGAAGGATTAAAGCATTTAAACAGAATGACTGATAAAGAAACAATTTCCTTCATAGTTGTTTCACTTGTTGTAATACTTCAGTTTTTAATACCTTTAAACAATGTGATATACTGCCTGAAGGGTTTAGTGAAGGGTGTTACACCGAGTAAATATGGAATAATAATTTCTAGTACTACCCTCATTTTAATAGTTCTATTTACTATCATACTTTTCCTTTTAGTAAATGATATGAGCCGTTCAAGTAGTGGAATGCTAGGCTCTAACGTCATGTCACTATCGTACGCGCCAATAATTATTTTTGTGACAACGGTGATAAACTTGGTAATTATGGTACTAATAAGGAAAATGTTACGTAGATCCAAGCCGAGATATTAATTTGGCTTCCAATTACCTAAAGCTAGTTCCTCCCTGTTTGACGGAGTTCCATAAAGGTAAGGGGCTAAGCTTAGTTCTGGCAAAAGGCCGGCGTGTTTTAGCCCCTCTACAATATAGTAGTAATTAAGCGGTATTTTATGAAAACCGCAATAAAATTCTAAGGAGGTACAAGACAAATAGTTTCACATAAAATAATGATAAAGCACTCAGGCATAGTAAAAAGCTAATGAGCTTTAAAGCTCATTAGCTTTTTTTATTAGAAGCACCTTATTTATTAGAAACACTTTATTTATTAGAAGCACCTTATTTATTAGAAGCACTTTATTTTGAAAATGAGGCAAAAGGAAGATTGATTTAAGTTTGCTGCCACCGTGCTCTGAGTAAAAAATAATCACCTTATGGTGTAAATTTTATTCATGGATATAGTTAAGAGTTTAGGGTTAATAATTAAAACTCGCAAAACCATTTAAAAATTGGGCGCAGTTTATTTGTTAAGGTTTTCTAAGCCCTATTGTAATAGTTGGCAAGCTTCTTGCAGTATATATTAATCAAGATAGCAACCTTAGAGCACTAGGTTGTTTTTAAAAGCCTTCAATAGGCAAACTGAGATCATAACAAACTCCCCTTGGAGGTGCTGTCGTCGAAATTCAGGAAATTAGCTTAAAAAAAGCTTCTAATATTTGAAAAAAGAGAGTTTAAAATATATCCGTGGGGCTCCCAAATATAATTGGGGCTTATAACAAAAGGGAACCTATTTGTCCGAGGTTCCCTTTTTTTTGATTTAAAAATTTATGTTGATGACGACGTAAAAAGTCATCCCCAAACCCTAGATTTTGAAGCTAGACAGGGTCAAACAACCCGTCAAATTTCAAAAATGAAAAATTTTGAGCAAATCAATAGCTTGATCGGGAGTTAAATGTTTGCCTAGTAATTTGTACCCAATATGCGATATTAGTGTATCACTTTCTTTAGGCATACTCATCCTAAGCACTTCATCATAACCGGAAGTTGTCAACATTTTTTCAAGTAGCCAAGCATCCCCCAGAGTAACCATTAATAATTCTTTTTCGATGGAATTTTGATTTTGTTTAATTTGCTCAAACCCTTCTTCAATCGTATAATGAAATTCTCCTCTTTCTTTGGACCAAAAAATTTGTTTTTCTTTATCTATCACCTTACCTAAATATACTACCTCATGCGAAGGGTTGCTATGCTTATCTCGACGGACTGATCTTCGGTGCATAGCATATTCTGTTCCATTTCTTGTATAGTAATGAAAGCGCCCCTTGCTCAAGTAGCACCCCATGTAGGTTGTATTTACTACCTACCATACAGGAGAGTAGTGGATTGTCAAAAAAAAGGCATAACAATTCTCTGTTTTTTGTAGGCAGTAAAAAACGAGAAATACAGATTATGGATCCCAGATCCAAATATCTAGTTTCTATATTATGGAGCCGACGAGG